>JACNJR010000036.1 GCA_014382495.1 Candidatus Cloacimonadota bacterium
TGATTTCTAAATCTGCCATTCGTCTCAAGTGAAAAATTTGGGATATCTTGTTGAAAAGAAACAATAACATTCTGAAGGAGATTTGGTTTTATTTTGTAAGGTAGAAAACCTTCCGCTGGTGATGGAACAAATGTTAGATAATATTCAGTTTTATTCGAATTATAAAATTTATTCCGATATTCCAGTTTTAGCGAAACATCATTTTTTTGGTATGTAATTTTTCCACGAAAAAAATTATTCAAATATGAATATCTTTTATATTGAAGTAAGGTTTGATTTGAAAAATCTTCAAATCCATCTTCTGCACTAAGAAAATCGGTCTCAAAAAAACCAGCCCAATAAGGTTTCTTCTGAATTTGTATCTGATAATTGAAAGATATTCTACGTCGGCTTTTTTCCGAATTATATTTGAAACTCTTAAGTTCTAATTGTACGAAATTATTTATCTCTGCAAAAATTGTAATATTGAAAAGCAAAAATAGTAGCAGAAAAAAATATTTTAGAATATCGCTTTTTGAGGACATATTTTTAAGCATTCTCCGCACTGAATACACTTTGTTTGGTCGATGAATGCTTTACCGGCTGCATCAAAACCAATTGCGTCATATTGACAAATTTGACTGCATTTTCCGCAAGCATTACAAGCGGATTGGTCAACATTGTATTCGAGATTTTGCAGTGTTTCGCATCCGACGAGAATAAGTAAGAAGATTAACAGCACAAATGCTGCATTTCTGATAAATTTCAGATATTCTATTTTCCGCTCCTTATTGCATTATATGTGCAAATTTTCAGACATAATTTGCATTCGATACACTTCTCTTGGTCAATCTTTGCCTTTCCGTCAATAATTGTGATAGCCCCAACAGGACAGAATTTTGTGCAATCTGCACATCCAACGCAGGAATTTTGGTCAACGAAAATTTTCAAATTTGAAAAAGCAAAAATGGATGTGATGATAAAAATGAGAATTGTAAAAAAAAGTAAATATCGTTTTTTCACAGAAATTTTATTTCCCCCCTTCGACTGGGAATTCATCAATAATGCCAGCAGAATATTGAAGAATCAATGCTGCATCATAAGAGCTGACATTACCATCTCCATTTACATCGCCAGAAGTTATTTGTTCTTCCGTCCAATCCGAAATAATGCCAGCAGAATATTGCAACGTCAAAGCAGCATCGTAAGAAGAAACATTTTCATCTCCGTCTACATCTCCATAAATATATTGCGGTGGAATAAAATAAATCGCATCACGTGGACACCACGCCACACAATTTCCACATCCATCGCATAAATCTTGATTTATCTGATAATTCCAAATATGGGTATTATAATATATTGCATCATTTGGGCAATGACTGACACAATTTCCGCAATTTGTGCATGGCCCCGGATTAATTTGATATGTTCCATTTTTTACTGCAAAAAGCAAAGCCGTAATCAGAATTATTATCAGAATCAAAACAAATATCTTATTGTTCATCAATTCTCCAAAATATTTTTTAAACATTTTTTAATAAAGCAAAAAAATTAGTCAATAAATTTTAATAAAAAAAATTGATAAAAATTGACTGAAAAATTATCTTTTCTGAAAAGATGTAATATGAAAAAGAGCATTTTATTTGCGATTTTGTGCATTTTGGTTTTATTCTTTTTGGGAACGACAAAGCCAAAAAGTAATATCGGAAATATTGAAAATGTTAGATTATCAGATAAAGAATTTTCCAATCTGATTAAGAATAATTTTCCGAAAAAGGAATTTTCAATTATTCAGACAAAGTTTGGGAGATTCGGAGTTGTTTTCGCAGATTCAGTCGAGCATTTTGTGATAACAACGGCGAATTATTCTTCCGAAATGGGATTTCAGGGATACAGCAATTTTGCGATAATTATCGATACGCAAGGTGAGATTGAACGGATAATTTTCTTGTCATCGGAAGATACTGAAGTGTTTGTCCAAAAAATTATTGCTGATGGAATTCTCGGGATTTTGAGTAAACAGAATCTTTTTACGCAGAAGAGACCGACTTGCTTAATCACTGGCGCCACGATGACTACATCTGCGATTTCGAAAGATATTTCTAAGACGCTTGATGCTTTTCGAGAAATTTTTGATTTGATAAATTTGAAAAGAAATCTAAAAAAATCTAAATAATTACAAAATATTTAACAAAAACTTGACAAGCATATTTTTAGGGTTGAGATTTGGTCTCAATCTTATTAATGGTAAAAATTATGAAAAATGAAGTAAGAAAATTTCAGGAGTTTGTTCGCAGAAATAAACTGCTGTGGTCAAATGAGCGTGAAATTATTGCGGAGCAGGTTTTTGAAAATCATTTTCACTTTACTGCTGATGAATTGTTCATCCAACTTGACCAAAAAGGGAAAAACATTTCCAGAGCAACCGTTTATCGAACCCTCGATCTTTTAGAAAGAGGTAAGTTGGTTGGTAAAATTCAGTTGCAAAGCGGAAAACATATTTATGAGCATATTTTTGGACATCAACACCATGACCATTTAATCTGCCAAGAGTGCGGAAAAATAATTGAATTTCATAACGATAAAATGGAAAAAATACAGAAAAAAATTTCACGAAAAGAGAATTTCGAAATGCAAGGACATTGTCTGAAAATTTATGGAATTTGTTCAAAATGTCAGAAAAAATAAATCAAAATAAATTTTAAGGAGTCTAATGGAAAATCTAAATCTTACTCAACTCAAATCGAATGAGAAAGCAACAGTAGTCGCAATTAAGGGCGGTTTCGGGTTTGCGCGAAGATTGGAATCTCTTGGAATTCGCGAAGGTGTCGAAATAAAAAAAATCTCTTCGCAACTTATGCGCGGTCCAATAACAATTCAGATTGGAAATTCACAAGTTGCACTTGGTTTTGGAATGGCGCAAAAAATTATTGTGAGAAAAAATTAGTCACCAAAATACCGAGACACAAAGTTAAAATATAGAATTACAATCTTTGTGGCAAAATCAAAAAAGGATATGTAAAAATGAAAAAGATACTTTTAATCGGAAATCCAAATGTTGGCAAGAGCGTTATTTTCTCGCGTCTTACCGGCGTTCATGTGATTGCATCAAATTATCCTGGCACGACTGTAGAATTCACAAAAGGTTACATCAGAATCGGTAGCGAGAAAGCAGAAGTCATTGATGTGCCAGGAACATACTCGCTCGAACCAAGTTCCAGAGCGGAAAAAGTCGCTGTAGGGATGCTCGATGAATTCATAAATAAAGGCGACGATATCATCGTAATAAATATCATTGACGCAACAAATCTTGAAAGAAATCTTGGGCTGACACTTCAATTAATCGAGCGTGGAATTCCGCTCATTGGCTGTCTGAATTTTTGGGATGAAACCAAACATACCGGCATTCATATCAACATCAAAAAATTGGAAAATATTCTTGATATTCCAATCATTCCAACCTGCGGAATAACCGGCGAAGGTATAAAGGAACTTGTCTCAAATATGGAAAATGCAAAGGTCAGTTCGCTAAAATTCAAACCTGAAAATCGTTGGTTGGAAATCGGAAAAATTCTGAAATCGGTGCAAAAACTCACACATCGTCATCACACAATTTTAGAGCGAATCGGCGACGCATCAATTCATCCGATAACCGGAGTTCCAATTGCGTTGATAATTCTCTTTCTCGCATTTACTATAATCAGATTCATCGGCGAATCGCTAATTGGATATGTTTTTGAGCCCTTGTTTGAAAATTTATGGGCGCCTTTGATAATGAAATTGTCTGCACTTTTTGGTTCATCAGGATTTATTCACAATATCTTGATTGGCAAATTGATTGATGGCGGAATTGATTTCGTAGAATCAATGGGACTGCTAACAACCGGCTTATTCGTTCCGATTGCAATGATTTTGCCATATATTTTTGCGTTTTATTTTATATTGAGTTTTCTTGAGGATTCTGGCTATCTCCCGCGCCTTGGCGTGCTGATTGACAACCTTATGCACAAACTCGGAATTCACGGATTGGCGATAATTCCGATGCTGCTTGGAATCGGATGTAATGTTCCGGGCGCATTGGCAACACGGCTTTTGGAGACAAGAAGAGAACGATTCATCGCAGCGACATTGATGGCAATTGCAATTCCGTGTATGGCGCAAATTGCGATGATTGCTGGATTGGTTGCCAACTACGGAACTTTTGCCCTCATTCTTGTTTTTGGCACACTTTTCATCGTTTGGATAATTCTCGGAATTCTCCTGAACTTCGTTATGAAGGGTGAAAGTCCTGAAATTTTTGTGGAAGTTCCGCCATATCGTTTTCCATATTTTATCGGACTTTTGAAAAAACTCTGGATGAGAACCTGGGGATTTTTGAAAGGGGCGGTTCCTTATATGCTTCTTGGCGTGCTGGTTGTAAATGTCCTTTATACGCTGCGGATTATTGAATTTGTTGGTAAACTCGCAGCTCCGATTGTAACCGGCATTCTTGGGCTTCCGGAAAATGCAGTTGCAGCGCTTGTCATCGGATTTTTGCGAAAAGATGTTGCTGTCGGAATGCTCGCTCCGCTGAATCTTACAATGTCTCAAATTGTTGTCGCTTCTGTCGTTCTGACGATGTATTTCCCATGCGTTGCGACTTTTACCGTTTTGATAAAAGAACTCGGCACAAAAGATATGATAAAATCTGCTTCAATTATGATTGTATCTACTTTGATA
>JACNJR010000088.1 GCA_014382495.1 Candidatus Cloacimonadota bacterium
TTATCGCCATTAAAATTTTGTGGCTATTTTAATTTCTGTTTCTCTTCGACAACCAAATATGTTTCGATAATATCGCCAACTTTGATATCGTTATATCCGTCGATAGCGATTCCGCATTCTTGCCCTTCCAGAACTTCTTTCGCTTCATTTTGAAAATGTTTTAATGTGGAAATTTCGCCTTCGTAAATATTTATATCATCTCTGAAAAGGCGGACTTTCGCTTTGCTTGTAATTTTTCCATCTTTGACAAAACAGCCAGCGATTGTCCCAACTTTTGAGATTTTGAAAATTTGTCTCACTTCGATAGTTCCGATAATATTTTCGCGAATAATTGGAGCTAGCAGACCTTCCAAAGAATTTTTCACATCGTCGATTACTTCGTAAATAATATCATAAAGGCGAATATCGATTTTGTGTAATTCGGCGGCTTTTCTGGCTTCTGTATTTGGCCTGACATGAAATCCGATAATTATCGCTTCCGAAGCGACTGAAAGATTCACATCAGCTTCAACAATTCCGCCAATTGCTTTGTGAATTATATTTACGGCAACTTCTTGTGTTGACAATTTTTGAAGAGCATCGCAGATTGCTTCAACAGAACCATCTGAATCGCCTTTCACAATTATATTAAGAATATTAGTTTCACTCTCTTTAATTTTACTGAAGATATTATCGAGCGTAACACCCTTGCCACTCGCGATTTGGCGCTGTCTTATGACCTGCTGTCTTTCATCACTGATTTCTCGTGCAGTTTTTTCATTTTTGACAACATTCAAAGTATCTCCAGCTTGCGGAATTCCATTCAGACCTAAAATCTGCACAGATTCTGAGGGTGAACATTTTTTCACAGGATTTTTACGCTCATTTAGCATTGACCTGATTTTCCCATATTGCGAACCGCAAATTGTGATATCACCGACTTTTAGAATGCCATTTTTTATCAAAACTGTGGCAATTGGTCCCATACCTTTATCCAATTTTGCTTCTATGACAACACCTTCGGCTGCACCGGAGAAATTCGCATTATGTTCTTCGACTTCAGAAACCAGCAAAATAGTTTCCAAAAGATTGTCAATTCCGTCACCCGTTTTTGCGGAGCATTCTACAAATTCAACAGAACCGCCCCAACCTTGCAGACGAATATTTTTCTCTGCCAACTGAGTTTTCACTTTTTCGACATTAGCATTAGGAAGATCGATTTTATTTATCGCGATAATCAGCGGAATTTCAGCAGCTTTTGCATGGTCAATTGCTTCGACTGTCTGCGGCATAATTCCGTCATCCGCTGCAATAACAATTACTGCAATGTCCGTAACATCGGCACCTCGCGCACGCATTGCTGTAAATGCTTTATGCCCAGGCGTATCAATAAATGTAATTTTCTTTCCGTGAAAATCGACCTGATATGCTCCAATATGCTGAGTAATTCCACCGGCTTCGCCCGCGATTACATTGCTCTTTCTAACATAATCAAGAATTGAAGTTTTTCCATGATCGACATGTCCCATAACAACGATGATTGGAGGACGAGGTTTTTGGTTCATAGCGGAAGTTTTTTTGGTCTTATTCTCAAAAATTTCTGCACCATATTGGTCGGCGAAATCTACTTCAAAATTGAATTCATCGCAAATCATAATGAGAGAATCCTTGTCCAATCGCTGATTTATTGTAACCATTTTGCCGAGTTCCATAAATTTCGCAACGACTTCAGTAGGAATTTTTTCCATTACTTTCGCTAATTCTGAAACGGAAGTAAATTCGCTAATTACGATTACTTCAGATTTTTCTTCAGTTTTAACTTTTGTCTTTTTCCGTTTTTTTATTTTCGTATCTTTAGTCAAAGTTGCTTTTATTTTACCTTTGATTTCTTGGTGGTCAAAAAATTTTTTCGCTTTTTCTTCACGAAGTCGCGCTTTTCTATCTTTGAATTTTTTCTTCTTTTTCTTTTTATCTTCTTTTTTAGGAGTAACTTTGGTGGATTCAGATTTTTTCTCTTTTGTTTTATCTTTTACGAGAGATTTTTTGGTTTCAATTTGCTTTTTTTCTTGTTTTTCTTTTTCCTTTTCGCGTTTGGCTTTTGCTTCATCTTTTATTTTCTGAAATTTCTTATGTCTTAATTCGTTTTGATAACTTTTTCGTTTTTTTTGTCTTGCTTTTGAAGCTTCCATTTGGATAGAAAAAATTTTCTGAACTTTCTTTACAACATCATCGTCGATGTAGCTCATATGGCTCTTTACAGATATTTTCATATCTTTCAAAATAGAGACAAGGGCTTGCGGAGAGATCTTCAATTCTCTCGCAAGTTCATAAATTCTTTTCTGATTTTTAGCCATATTATTTACCTAAAATCTGCTTGATTCCTTTTGTGAAATTATTGTCAACGATTGAAATTACTGTCAATTTTCTTCTTCCAAAGATTTTTTCTAACTCTTCATCTGAGAATAAATATGAGATTTGAATTTTCTCATTTTCACAAATTGGAGAGATATATTTTACAAAATTATTATCAGATTTTCCGGAAAATATCAGATGTGTTTTCTTGCAGAAAACACTCTTTTTTACTGCTTTTTTCCCGAAAGCAATTGATTTTGCTTTTCTCGCAAGACCAAATAGATTTACGATTTTTTCTTTCTTTTCTTCAACCATTTTGCTAATTTTTCTACACATTGCGAATTCTTGCAATGATAAAATCCTCTTCCAAACATCTTCCAATTCTCGTCAAAAATAATATTTCCATTTTTAATAATAAATCTTTGCAAATTTGATTTCTCATCTTTTTTTCTACAAATGACACAACTTCTTTTCGGGATATGCCCTTTTTTGCTTGCTCTGTTTGGCATCAGAAAAATTTTGCGGATTCTTTGATTTTTTCAGCAGTTTTTTTGCCAACACCTTCGATTCTGCAAAGCTCATCAACAGAAGCTTGATGAATATCTTGAACCGCTGTATAACCGGCGTTGTAAAGGGCTTTTCCAGCTTTATCGGTAACACCATCCAGCTCTTTGATAGAACTCGTGATTCGTCGCTCATTTGCGGTTATCTCTTCGTATTCTTCTTCCAACAGGACATCCAATTTATAATTTGTAAGTTTTGCAGCGAGCCGAACATTTTTTCCGCCCTTTCCGATTGCGATATTCTTATTTTTTTCATCAACAATTATCTGCGCGAATTTTCCTTTTTGGGCAAGATAGACACGCTTTACGAGTTGATTACCAATACTATTTTTTATGAATTTTTCAGGATTATTATTCCATTCAACGATATCAACCTGCTCGCCGTGAAGTTGCTTTTTTATCTCTTCAATTCTCATTCCATTTTTTCCGACGCAACAGCCGAATGCATCTATTTTTTCATTTTCTGAATGGACAACAACTTTCGTTCTAAATCCTGGTTCTCTGACAATTTTTTTGATGACAACATCTCCATCCAAAATTTCAGGTATCTCGCTTTCCATCAGTTTGTTAATGAATTCTGGACGCCGTCTTGATAGAATAACAATGACCTTTCCTTTCACACGTTTGATATTCACAATGTATGCTTTTATGTAATCGCCAGATTTGTAATATTCGTTTTCAACTTGTTCTTCCGTTGGGAGCAATCCAGAAGCAAATCCGATATCGACAACATAGCCATTGTATTCCACTTTTTGGATGACGCCGCCGGCAATTTGTCCTTTCTGTCTCTCGTAATCACCCAAAATTCTTTGTGTTTCCAGCTCGCGAATTCTCGTAATAATCGCTTGTCTTGCCGATTGAATGGTCTTTCTTCCGAATTCTGAAATTGGAATTTCTTTCGGAATGAAATCACCGATTTTTGCAGAAGGATAAATTTTCTTAGCAGCGTTTATTGAAATTTCACCAAAATTTTCTGGTGTATTTTCCACAATATGCGTCAGCAAATTCGCAACAACTTGGTCATTTTCCAAATCAATATTTATCGACAATTCGTTTTCTGAAACCAATTTTTTTTCTATGATGGATTCCAAACTCTCCTTGATAATTTCCGCAATAATCTCTCTGTCAATCTGCTTCAAACTGGCGAATTCGTTTATGATTGAAATTAAATTAGAACCCATTTTTTCTCCTACTTATTTTTCATTTTATTTGAAGATTTTGAAGACCATTTGAAAATAGTTGTTGCCTTCTTAATCTTCTGATAATTTATTTTGACATCTTTATTTCTATCGCAAACGAGGAGTATATCTTCATTTGCAGATTTCAATTTGCCTTTGACATTTTTCAAATTATCGTAGCCATTCAGATATTTAATTGAAACGACTTCACCAACAGCACCAACAAAATGCTTGAATTTTGTTAATTTTCTGCTCAATCCTGGCGATGAAACTTCCAATGTATATTGAGAATCAAAAACATCTCGCATATCTAGTTCATCGCTCAATTTTCCGCTTATGTTTTGACAATCTGCCAAACTGACATTCTCATTTTGCGTAATAAAAACGACCAAAGTTTGATTTCCCAAATTTCCTTTCAACACCCAATCATACAGATTGGTCTCATTTTCATCACAAACTTTCTGAATAATCTCTTCTAGCATTTTTTCATTTTTCATACTAATAATCACCATTAAGATAAATGCTCCGAAAGGACGGAGCACTAAAAAATTCCGAATTTTACCAAGTTTTTTATTTTAGATTTTTTTGTCAAATATTATTTTTTTTCAGCAAAAAAAGAAT
>JACNJR010000002.1 GCA_014382495.1 Candidatus Cloacimonadota bacterium
CGTTGGAATGTGCGGTCAAGGATTTATGCTCGGTCCGGGAATCGGAAAATTGATTTGCAGATTGCTGACAAAAAATATCCGCCAGCTGGCGGATGATAAAGAAAATTTGCAAACTTTAAAATTATGTCGTGATTTTGGCGGTGAAGAAAAGTTCAAATAATCCCAAAATTTTACAAAAAAAATTACTCAAAAAAAATATTTCCAAATGACACTTTTTTCTCTAATTTGCTAATATAATTGAAGTTCTAAAAACTAAGTTATTCACTTTTGAGAAAAATCAAATGATTTCTATAATTAGCGAATATAATGCAAGTTACAAGAAATTGTGTAAACTTCACCCAATTTATCCACAAGTTATTCACATGAAATTCTATCGTATTATTGCAATTTTTAGTAACTCAGTTCTGTTGCCTGTTTTTAGCAAACAAAAGTAGATTCCTGAAGCCAAATCGTTTGGATAAATTTCTTTTTCTATTGTTTGAAAATCACTTCCAAAAATTTTAAATTTTTTCACAAGTTCGCCAGCAAAGTTGTAAATAAATATTTCCCCATTCGATATAGTATTTAATGTAATAATAAATTTTCCACTTTCAAATTTTGAAACAATGTAAGGATTAGGTGCAAACTTAAAAACAGGATTTTCTGGAAGAATGTAAAAATAGGAATTTAAGAATTTATCCCATCTTGTTTTCTGAACAAAATTGAGTTTGATATAATCTTTATAATTATCTTCAAAGCCGCTATAAGTTTCTGGAAAATAAATAGACATTCTACCAATATCTGCCACAACTTCATTATCGTAAACCGCAAGAGAATTTACAGTTAAAGAATCCATAACAGATAAAATTTCATCGGCAACTTCTTGAAATTCTGAATAAAAAGCAAGCTGACTGAAAAATTGATAAACATCAATATTTGAATTATAGAAAACTTGAGAATTTTCTCGCACATTTTCATAAATGTAATTCAAAAGTGTGTCAGAATATTCTGAAGTGAAGGCAAATAATTTATTCTGAAATTCATCAAAATATCCAGTTTTTATTGAAGAAAGCGAAATATTGTTGGCATAATATTGAGAGCCGCCACCAAGATATGAATCTATATATCTGGCAACAATTTCATTTGAGAATTCTTCCGCAGTACAAGTTGGATTCTCAACAAGATAATTTAAAATACCATCTGAATAATAACCGATAAAATGACCATAAGGAAATCCATCCCAAGGAACTTCTTCCTCTGACCCAATCACAAAATCGCAATACTCATAAATCTCGCCAATCACCTCTGGCATCTGCATAAGACAAGCATCAAATGCAAGTATATCAAGATGATAATTTATATTTGAAATTGCCTGGCGAAGCTCACCATCGGCAACACTGATATTGTCGCCAGAATCCGTATCTGAGCAGATAGCTTTTGTTAGTTCACCATCTCGTCTCCAGCCATCGCCGTGATCCCAAAGAATGAGCATTCTTTTTTTAGATGGAAAAGCGGAAAATCCCCAATTTGCAAATTCTGATACCTCATTTGGGTCTGCAGAATTTATCTCTCCAAGATTTGCTAAAAGGTCAGAATTTATCTGCTCTTCGTCATTATCATAAGTAATAAAATATCTTCTTGCTTCTGAGAAATCAAAATCAGAGGACATATCTTCTTTCGGGTCAACCTGAACAATTATTTTCACCGAATCATTGTATGTAACGGATTCCATCTCATTCATATCGTCAAAAGCTGCATTAAAAAGAGAATTATCCGCAGCGATATAAACGAGAATGGTCCATTCGGCTTCTGCAAAAAGATTACAGAAAATGAAAATAATTATTGATAAAAGTAGTAATTTTTTCATTTGACATTTGAATTTTTTTTGGTATTTGATATTTGGATTTTGATATTTTATTCATACTCTTTCGCGTTTTCTTTGCCAATCAAAATTCTCATCCCGGCTTCTGCCATTGCTTGCATCTCACCTTCGCCAGGAAAGACAAAAATCGGTGCGATGAAACTCGTCCGTTCTTTTATCCATTTTGTAAGATACTTGCCATAAGCTAATCCGCCAGTCAGGAAAATAGCATCCACATCGCCTTTCAAAATTGTTGCATATGCGCCAATCTCTTTGGAAATCTGATATGCCATCGCAGAATAAATCTCCTCAAATTTTTTATTTCCGTTTTTGATTTCTTTCTCTATTTTCTCTCCATTATCAGTTCCAAGATAAGCGAGAAGTCCGCTTTTTTTTACGAGTTTTTTCTCCAATTTTGCTTTTGTATATTTTCCAGAATAGCACAAATTGATTAGACCATTTAGCGGAAGTGCTCCAGCTCTTTGCAGGGAGAATGGTCCCATTCCGAGCATCGCATTGTTCACATCAATTGCTTTCCCATTTTTCAGAGCGGCAATTGTAATTCCGCCACCAAGATGTGCAGCGATGAAATTGCATTCTTCAACCGGTTTTCTAATTTTCTCTGCTGTCTTTTTCGCAATAGATTTTATGTTCAATGCGTGAAATAAGCTTTGCCTTTCGATTTCTGGCACACCTGAAATTCTGGCAATGTCATCCATTTCATCAACTGGAACTGGATCCACGATGAATGACTGCACTCCGATTTCATCGCCGATTGATTTGGCAATGTAAGCGCCCAAATTCGAAGCGTGAGTTCTTCCCCAAATTGTCTCATCTTTCAGGTCTGCAAGCATTTTTTTATTTATTTTGTAAATTCCACTTTTCACCGGTCTTACCAAGCCGCCTCTTCCGATAACAACATCGATTGATGAAATAGGAATGTCATTTTCTATTAAAGATTGCTCAACGATTTTTTTTCTGAATTCAAACTGATTAATTATGCTGCTAAATTTTGAAAGTTCTTCAGAATTATGCTGCAAACTCTTCTTAAATATCTCATTCGCATTTTCAAACAGAGCAATTTTCGTGGAAGTTGAGCCAGGATTGATTACAAGAATACGATATTTTTGCATCTTTTTCTCCTAAAAGATTTTGCCACTAATTGACACGAATTATCACGAATAATGACAACAGCAATATGGAGGATGGAATACGGAAAGCGGAGAAGGAAGACGGACAAAAAGATAAAATTGGTGAACATTTCCGTCAGTAGGCAGACAATTGTGAAAATCTGCAATAATAAGAAAATTAGTTTTAAGTTCGTGTTTGTTCGCGGCTAATCTTTTGCATTTAATATCTCCAATATTTTTTCCTTTGATTGTGAAGTTATGAAAAGTTAGTCAATAAAAAAAAGTCCCGCCATTTTGTAAACAGCGGGACATATTTATGAATTTTTAATTAGAATGTAAAACCAACTTGGAAATTAAGTTCAGCATCAATAGCATTTCCTGCATCATCTTTACCAGAATCCATTAAGTATTCCAATTTGATGAATGTCTCATCATTTGGTGCGAAGTTAAATCCGAGAGCCATATTGTTTTCTTCTGCATCGCCTCGTGTAAAATATCCGAAATAAGGAATAGCTTTGCCAAGTAACGGAAAATCAAATCCTGGTGCATAAGAGAGAAGTGCTTCGTAATCCATTTCGTCCTCATCATCATCACCAATATTATAAAGTTGGAAATCTAAATCTATTTTTTCCATAAGAGTATATTCAAGGTCAAATTCCCAGTCGTTTGTTGGAAGAGGGTCATCTTCGCCAAAGAAGTTCATTTTGTATGAAAAGCCAAGGTCAAAGTCAGCAACTGCATAGGTGAAACGAAAACCAATATCTTCATAATCGTCTGGATAAGTTTCTAACAACATATTATCAGCATAATAGAATGTCCAGCCCAAGCCGGAGAAATCACCGTCAAATTTCATCATCAATGCAGAACCAAACCAACTCATTTGAGTAATACCCAAGTTTTCAGATGGTTTATATGGGAATTTACCGAATGCATAAGGAATCACACCAACAGAAAGATTTGCGAAATCGCCAAGAGGAAGTTTTTTCCATGCTTCGTTAATGTGTAACTCATTGCCATCTATCAGGTCAGTCAGATCAAAATCTACACAATAGTCATCGCCAGCCCAATCCAGTCCAACATATCGTGGTGTCCAAGCGGCATAATCGCCCATTAAATCACCAAAGTTAATACTCACTTCATTGCCAAATGCCAATGAACTTATTAATAACATACCAACAAATATCAAAACAATCTTTTTCATTTTTTCTCCTTTGTTTTTTTTAATTTTTTTTCGCTTAATTAATTAAGTTAACATAATAAAAATCTTTCTGCCTATCAAATAAATGAACGGATTTAAATTCCATAACTCGTGTTCCATTAAAATCAGGAACGAATGAAGAAAATGAAGAAAATGGAAAATGGAAAATGGAAAATAGAAAATAGAAAATAGAAAATGGAAAATGGAAAAAATCATTTGTGCAAAAATCTATGCTCTGATAAAAGTTTGTCAAGTTTTTATGAAGATTTTTTTCGCTTCAGTCGTATCTTGCTTATTCCCAGAGAGATACGATGGGTATTTTTTAATTCGCCGTGAGTGTGAAATGCGTAGTTAAGCGAAAAATTTTTGTAATTTAGTGAAATTCCTGCAGTCGGATTTTTCCTGTCAATACCACAACAGACAGATAAAAATTCAGCAAATTTTATCTCTAATCCAGAATGGAAATCGAAGCTTATTTTTTTGTAATGCATTTGAGCTGCAAAATTTCTATCTTCAAAAAATATGTCAGATTGGAGCGAGAAAGTTGCAGGTGTTTTAATAATCGGAAAAAGAAAATCAAATCCCATTCCGACGAGAATATTTGGGTTGACCATTTCAATATAAGAATCATTGTATTCATCGCTTTTCCAGTTAATAACTGTTCCAAAATAATCGCGTAAATTTATTCCAAATTTTATATTTTTTTTTGGCTGATATAAAATTCCAAAATCCAATCCAAGTCCGGATGCTGAGATAACTCCAATATCTTTGTAAATTATTTTACTTGAGATTCCAAAAGATAGTTTTGATGAGATTTTTGAAGAGAGAGCGAAATAGCCAGTATAATCTGCATTGCTTACATATTTTTCGACATAAGGTTGATTTGTATCTGAAGGAGCCAAATCTGGATATGGCAATTCGGTGATAGGAATTCCAGAAATTCCGATTCGTGTAAGCAAGAAACCGAGACGATTTTTCTCTCCCAAAGGATAAATGAGTCCGAAAGTATCGTATTTGAGATTTCCAGCAAATTCTTCCGAATGCATAATGTCAATGCGGATATTTGGTGAGTTTTGCATTCCAGCGGAATTCCAGAAAATCGCCGTTGGATCATCTGCAATTGCCACAAATGAATTTCCCAAACTTTTAGCTTTAACGCCAACTCCGAGATTAAGAAACTCACCAGCATATTTTTCTGCGGAAAGATTTGCAGCGAGAAAAATAATAATGAGCAATAATAATTTTTTCATAAACTTTTCACAAAACTTGAAATGATTTTTTTCAGTTCGCCATTATTAAAAGAGATTGTGAGTTTCGCATCATCGCCATTACCACGAATGGACAAAATCATTCCTTGTCCGAATTTAGAATGGGAAATTCGTTGCCCAACTTTGAATTTGTTATGCGCAGTTTTCCAATCCGTTTTTCGTTTCTGACTTTTGTATAAATCTCCAGAATATTGTTTATTAAATTCTGAAGTGAGAATAAATTTTTCGAAATGTTTGTCATTAATTTCGTCAAGAAATCTTGATGGAAAATTTGAAATATACGAATTGAAAAATCGTCGCGAATTTGCGTAAGACATTGTCAACTCTTTAATTGTTCTCGTCATTGCCACATAAAGCAAACGCCGTTCCTCCTCAATTTCAGAAACACTATCCATAGAATTTGTGTGCGGAATCAAACCATCTTCAGCGCCGACGATGAATACATACGGAAATTCCAAACCTTTGGCGTTGTGCATAGTCATTAGCGAAACGACATTATCGCCTTTATCGGTGCGGTCAATATCTGTTATCAACGAGATGTTTTGCAGATATTCAGAAAGTTTCGGTTCAGTCGAGAATTCTTCAAAAAAATTTTCAGCAAAATCTTCAGTTGATGCAATAAATTCTTTTATATTATCAGCTCGTGTTTCACCTTTTATCAATTCCTCATTTTTGTAGAAATCAAGAAGATTTAATTCCGCAACTATCTCTTTGACCAATTTATTTATCGGCTCGGATTTAGATTTCACACTAAATTTTTTCAATATTGAATAAAAAGATTTCATTTTTTTTAGAGCAGAATTGCTAAATTTGCTTGTTTTGTCAATCTTTTGCAAAGCAGAATATAAATGGATTTTTTTATGAGACGCAAAATCGAGCAGTTTACTTTGCGCAACCTTTCCGATTCCTCTTTTCGGGAAGTTGATAATTCGCAACAAACTTTCATTATCGCTTGGATTTGCGAGAATTCGGAGATACGCCAGAATATCTTTTATCTCTTTTCGCTGATAAAAATTCACGCCGCCAACAATCTGATAATTTATTCTATCTTTCAGAAATTGTGTTTCAAATTCACGCGATTGTGCATTTGTGCGATAGAAAATCGTAATTTCTTTGTAATCGGCTTTTCCGCTATTTATCAATTCTCTAATTTTTTTTGAGATGAAAATCGCTTCATATTTTCCATTTGGAACTTCATAAAGTTGGATTTTTTTTCCTTTTCCTTTTGCCGTCCAAAGCTCTTTTTTGTGGCGTGATTCATTATTTGCAATCAGTTCATTTGCAGCGGAAAGGACAAGTTCGGGCGAGCGATAATTTTGCGTCATACGAACGATTTTTGTCGTCTTGTAATCATTTTCAAAAGAGAGAATATTTCTGATATCCGCACCACGCCAACCATAAATTGACTGGTCATCATCGCCAACAACGCAGATATTTTTGTGAGATTTCGCAAGCAGATATGTCATCTGATATTGCGCAAAATTTGTATCTTGATATTCGTCAATCAAAAGGTATTTAAATTTTTCCTGATATTTTTTCAAAATTTCCGGGAATTTTTCGAAAACCCAAACAGTATATGCAAGCAAATCGTCAAAATCCAGACCATTATTTTCAAGCAGATATTTCTGATAATTTTCGAATATTTGACCAATTATTTTTGAATAATATGAGCTATCATTTGGTGAGAAATTTTTGTAATTGACAAGATTATTTTTTTGAAGCGAGATGATATTCAGAACTTTTTTTGGTGGAAAATTTGTGTCAGAAATATTCATCTTTTTGATGACATTTTTCATAATTCGGTTCTGGTCATTTGCATCAAAAATGGTAAAATTTGAGGAGAATGGAATTTTTGAATAAGAGTCAGATTCTGCTCGCAAAATTCTTGCACACATTGAGTGAAAAGTTCCAATCCATAATGAATATGTCGAGATATTGAAGGAGTTTTTCAGGCGTTCTTTCATTTCGTTTGCAGCTTTATTTGTGAAAGTTACTGCGAGGATATTTTGTGGATTTACTTTTTTACAAGAAATAAGATAAGCAATACGATGCACGATGCATCTTGTCTTTCCGCTTCCAGCGCCAGCCAGCACAAGCACAGGCCCTTCAGTGTAATGAACAGCTTCTTTTTGCTTGTCATTTAGTGGTGACAATATTTGCAATGTGGTCAGCATATTTTAAGTAGATGACGTTTTTTTTAATTGCTTCTTTGTATCGCTTCTTTGTATCGATTACCTTCTATTTTAATAATTTCACCATCTGCCTTTTGGTATTCAATAAACGCAGAAACATTAAACCAAACAAACAGTGTGTCGATTTTACTAACATCAAAAAAAGTCGTATCGCTTTGCTCATAAAAATTTAAATCAGAATTGTATGCAGTATAGACAAAATATCCATCAGCAGAATCACCTTCAGCAATTTCCCAACGCAATGTGTCTTCGTCTTCGTCAAAATAAAGTGTATTAATATCTGGCGGATCTTCTCCCGTAACAGATGGATCCCAAGGCATTTTATCCAAAGTGCAGGAAACAATAATTATAGAAATTATCAATGCAGTTGCAAAAAAAATGACCTCTCTTTTCATAAAATTCTCCTTAAAATTCAATCTTAATTCCATTTGGACTTAACGAAATTTCAACATCTTGATATTTGATTTTTAGCTCTTCCCAGAGATTCCGATTGTATTTTTCAGTTGCTTGTATTGCGTCAATGACAGTATATCCCCAAACTACTGCCCAAAGGCCAAACAAAATTTGAGAATTCTGATAGTAGATATTTGCATCGTTATACAATTGCTGCATTTCGCCAACGATGAATGGATTTGCATTTTTATAATCGTCATATTTCTCCATTGCATTTTCATAAAAATAGTATGAACTTCCGGCAAAAATTATCTGTAAACCCAATAAAATTTGTCCTTTCGTATTGCTCTTCGCTCTGAAATGTCCCCAACCAGGACTTATAAACGATGTCATACAATTTACAAAATGATCTTGTTTTTTCTCTTCATATTCCTGATAGATGAAAAATTCTTTCTCGAGTTTTTTTCTTGCATTTCTCCATTCGGAAATGGAATTCCATTCGTATTTATTTTCAACAGGAATAATTTTTTTGATATGAAATTTCACAGAATCCAGCACATTTTTAGTTGAATCAATTTTACTATCCTGAAAAATATTATTCTGATTTTGAGCTAAAATTAGAGAGAAAATTCCAATCAGAATTACCGTAAAAATCATCTTAAAAAATTTCATTATAGTAAATTTTCAGTCGTTTTATTTAATGGAATTATTTGTTCACTTTCGAGTTTTACAACCCAAAGGAAAAAATAGCTTTTTTCTGGCGTTATGATGGAGTAACGAACTTCATAGCTATTAAATTTTGGAGATCGAAATGTTTGCCATCCAGAAATTTTAATCTGTTTCCTAGAAAATTTCTTATACAATTCATCTTCGAGTTTAGAAATTTTTAATGGGATTATGCCATTTTCAAAATTTTTGATTATATCAAGCGCGTATTTTTCTGGTTCAGTAGTGATTCTATGCCAACTAATGGCATTATTAATTTTTTCTTGAATAGTATCAATTGGGTCAATTTGATATGCTTTTGTATAAATTTCTTTCGCTCGCAAATATTCTTTATTATCAAAAAATTTATCGGCTTGTAAAATAAGTTTATTTGCTTCTTCAATATTTTTCGCCAACTCTTTTGTCTTATTTATTTTTTGTATTGCAATATCAAAATTTGTGCTAACATTCAAAGCGTTTTCATAAGATTCAATTGCTTCGTCAGTTTTTCTTTGCGAAAAAAACTCATCGCCAATATTTATATGAATATTACAAATTTGATTGAATTTTCCTGCGATTTGTTCTGATAATTTTGGATTGAATTTTTCTGCTTTTCGTAAATTTTCAACTGCAATTTCAAGTTTATTATTTTCAATCTGATTTTTGGCTTGTGAGAAATGAATTTCCCCAATCAAAAGTTCAATTTTTTCTTCAAAATCAGCTGGAAATTTGTGAAGATGAAACAACTCTTTCAGCGCAAGTTCAACCTTATTATTATGCCAATTTTCTCTTGCATTTTGCACGAAATTTGGAATAAATTTATTTACGATATTTTTTGAAGTTTCAAATGCTTTAGTTTGAGGAAAATTATTTTGTAGAAGCTGATAAGTTTGATACGATTTTTTCGGATTATTCTGAATTTCAAATTCGATTTTTATTTTATCTGACAAAACATTTGCCATCAATTCTGAATTTTCAAAATTGTCACAAATAAAATTTAGATATTTGTAAGTTTGGGAATAATCGTCAATTGCGAAATAATTTTGTGCGAGATGATAATAACAATTATCCAAAAGCGAGTCGGCTTTATTTGAATTAGCGAAAAAGAGTAAATCGGCAGCAAAGTTATAATTTTCATTTTCCATTTCCTGCTTTCCTAATTCATAATAGCAATTTGAACGCAGATGTTTCGCATTTACTTTCAGAGCAGGATTTCCCTCTTTTTCAATCGATTCATCAAATTGTTTGATTGCTTTGCTGAATTCATTTTTTTGATATGTTTCTTTGGCAGTTCTATATGGAATATTTGTGCAAGATACGAAAATAACGAGAGATAGATAAAATATTTTCTTCATTTATTATTCTTTTTCCGGTTGATTATTTGGAATCAAAATTGGGACATTATTCAGTTTTATTCCGAAAAATAGAAATATTATTACGAAAATAAATGTGGTTATCAATGTGGCAAATTGATTTTTTATTATGAAAATAATTACCGATGTGAGAACGATTAAAATATTAAAAAAATAGACAGTAATTGCGGTAATTTTTATAGAACCCATCGCCGTTCCAATTCGGTGCGTTGAGTGGTCTTGCCCACCTTGTAGAATACTTCTACCATCTTTTTTTCGTATGAAAGTTACCAAAGTAATATCAAAAATTGCGTATGAAAGAAGTAAAAATGGGAGCAGTTGAGAAAAATCTTTTGGCAATTCTTTCAACAAGAAAATTCCTAATCCCGACAGCACATAACCAATCAGCATGCTGCCCGCATCGCCGAGGAAAATTTTTGCAGGATGAAAATTATGAAAAAGGAAACCCAAAGTCGAACCGATTAGAATTACAGAAATAAATGAAAGAAAATGATTTCCTGATAATATTCCTAATGCAAAAAATCCAAGTCCTAAAATAAATGCAATTCCAGAAGTAATTCCGTCCATATTATCGAGAAAATTTAGAGCATTCATTATTCCAACCATCCAAAAAATCAATATTGGAATCGTAATGTAATATGCTCCCAAAATTGTAGAATTTTTCGTTCCGAAAATGAATATTATTGAAACCAAAATTTGTCCAGAAAATTTTATCGTAGGTTTCATTCCAGAAAAATCGTCTAATAAACCTATCCCACAAATGAGAACCATTCCAATTAGGAAGAAAATCAGTTGTGAAAATTGTTTTGGAATTAGTCCTCTGGAAATGAAAAATGAAATTAGACAAGTTAAGAAAAATCCCGCAAGAATGCTTACTCCGCCCCAAAGTGGAGTTTCGATTTTATGAATTTTTCGCTCTTCTGGCTTGTCTATAAAATTCAATTTTATCGCAATTTTTTTCACGAAAAATGTAAAAAAATAGACCGATATTGCTGATAATAAAAACAGAACTAAATTATTCATTTGCTCTTTTGATAAAATTTTTTTTCTGAATACGACCAAAATCAAAATATTATGTCAATTTATTTCTATATTTTTGATAATTATGAATATTCGAAAAATAAAAATTGACGGAAAAATCAGAAAATATTTTCAGGGAAAATAAATTATGAAAGAAAAATTTGTGATTGCAATTGACGGACCAGCAAGTTCGGGAAAAAGCACAACTGCGAAATTACTCGCCGCAAAATTGAATTGTGTTTATATTGATTCTGGCTCGATGTATAGAGCAGTTGCGCTGTTTTTTATCGAAAATGATATTAATCTCGAAAGTGAAAATGAAATCGAAAAATTCCTTTCAAAAATTGATATTGAAATTAAATATAATTCAAAAAAAAATGAAAATTCCATATTTTTGAATGGGAAAGATGTTTCACGAAAAATCAGAAAATCTGATGTAACTAAAATTTCATCAATTGTTGCAACTAAGAAAAATGTGCGTAAAAAAATGGTTGAATTGCAGCGAAAAATTGCAGAAAAAAATTCAGTCATAATGGACGGAAGAGATATTGGAACGGTTGTATTTCCAGATGCTGACTTCAAATTTTTCATCACAGCTTCATTGAAAGAACGCGCGGAAAGAAGATGGAAAGAAATGCAATCAAAAAAACTGAGCAATCTTTCTTTTGAAGAGATAATGAAGGAATTAAAATGGCGTGATAAAACCGACAGCACACGAAAAATTGCTCCGTTGAAAATGGCTGATGATGCGGTTCTGGTCGATACTACAAATCTCACAATTGAGCAACAAGTTGAAAAAATAATAGAAATTATTGAGCGATGAAATTTCGATACAAATTAATTCAGCAAATTATTAGATTGATTTTGAAATTATTTTGGAATCTGAAAATTGTCGGATTGGAAGATATCGAAATCAAAAATGGAAGTATAATTTGTGCAAATCATCAGACCGCATTCGACCCACCTTTTCTTGGTGCGATTCTGCCTGTTGAGACATATTATCTCGCAAAATCCGAATTGTTCAAAAATAAAATTTTGAAAAAAATTATTACTGGACTGAACGCAATTCCGATAAACAGAAAAGGATTCGCGCGAGCCAGCATTGTGAAATGCGAAGAATTGATCAGAAATAAAAAAAATGTTGTTATATTTCCAGAAGGAACGCGAAAATCAGCAACTGTGAAAGCTGGCGTCGGAAGAATCGCAATAAAAACCGAAGCAATAATTTATCCTGTAAAAATCTTGAATATCGAAAATTTCAAAGATTGTTTTTTGCGAAAAAAAAATCTCACTTTTGTTTTCAAAAAGCCAATTTTTTCAACAGAATATAAAAATTTTTCCGAAGGAAAATCGGATTATAAAAAAATTGCACAAAAAATCTTAGATAAAATAAACGAACCATAAAAATTATGAAAATTAAAGTTGCAAAAAATTCAGGATTCTGTTTCGGTGTAAAAAGAGCCGTAAATATTTCTCTCGAAACTACTAAACTTAAAGAAAAAGTTGTCACATTCGGGCCGATAATTCATAATCCACAGATGGTTTCGTATTTGAAAAAGTGCGGCGTCGGTTTTGTGAATGAAATCGATGATATTGTTGACGAAACGGTTATTATTCGCTCGCACGGAATCACGGCTCAGGATTATAAAAAATTATTAAAAAAGCGAGTCGAGATTGTTGACGCAACTTGTCCAATTGTGAAGAAAGCCCAAGATTTTGCGAAGAAATTAACTCAAGATGGATTTCGACTTGTCATTTTGGGAGAGAAAAATCATCCTGAAGTGAAAGCACTTTTGAGCTATGTTGATGACAATGCAATTGTGATTTCTGGTCCAGAAAAAAAAATTTCTTTACAAGAAAATCAGAAGATAGGTTTAATTGCACAAACTACTCAAATCGAGGAAAAATTTGAGCAGTTGGCAGTTAGATTATTGAAAAGTTGCAAGGAATTGTATGTTGTTAAAACGATATGTAATGCGACTTTTATTCGGCAAGCAGAGACGAAAGAGTTGGCAAAAAATGTCGATGTATTATTTGTAGTTGGCGGAAAAAATAGTGCGAATACTGCTCGTCTCGCGGAAATTGCTCGTGCTGAAAATTGTAAAACATATCATATCGAAACAGCTGCAGAAATAGAGGAAAAATCTTTGAAAAATATTAATTATTTAGGAATTGCAGGCGGTGCTTCAACACCGGATTGGATTATTGAAGATGTAAAAAGAAGGATAAAAAAAATAAAGAAAACTTAAAAATGAGGTGCACGATTAAACCGTTAATGTCAAAATTAGGCATCCTCAATATGGAGGAAAAATGGACGATAATGTCAAAATTAAAGAAGAAAGTAAGGAAATCAAAAACGAAAAACAGGAAAAAGAAAAAGTAGAAACAAAAAAATCGCAGCAAGTTGAAAAAACCACTACCCAAAAAGTTGTAAAAAAAGCAAAAACGGCGACAAAATCAAAAACCAAATCTGTCACAAAAAAGAAATCTACAAAAGCAAAATCCGAAACTGGTGAATTGTCAGTGGAAAGCCAATTCGAAATGTATGAAAAAAGTATGATGGATGTTAAAACTGGAAATATTATTGAAGGAACGATTATACGAGTAGATTCAAGCGAAGTGCTTGTTGACATCGGATTTAAATCAGAAGGTATAATTCCAATTTCTGAATTTGACAAACCTGAAGAAGTAAAAAAAGATGATAAAGTTTGGGTCTATATTATCAGGAAAGAGAATAGACAAGGGCGTCCCCATCTTTCAAAAAGACGCGCTGATGAGAAACGCTATTGGGATGAACTGGAAAAATGTTACAAAGAAAATAAAGTAATTTCAGGAAAAATAAAAATAAGAGTAAAAGGTGGAATGACGGTCGATTTGAATGGAATTGATGCATTTCTGCCTGGCTCGCAAATTTCAAATAAAGTTTTACCAACCTTTGACCATTTTGTTGGAAAGGAATACGAATTCAAAATTCTAACATTTGATAGAGCCGAAGAAAATGTTGTTGTCTCGCACAAAGTTGTGGTTGAAGAAGAAATTTCTCAACAACAAAAGGATTTACTTGAAAACTTAAAGGTTGGAAATGAAGTTGAAGGTATCGTAAAAAATCTTCTCGATTATGGCGCTTTCGTTGATTTAGGTGGAATGGATGGACTTCTTCACATCTCTGATATGTCTTGGGGACATCTTAATCATCCATCAGAATTTCTGAAAATTGGGGACAAAGTGAAAGTAAAAGTTCTCTTATTCGACTCTAAAAATCGGAAGATTGGTTTGGGACTGAAACAACTCGTTCCACATCCTTGGCAAAATATTGAAATAAAATTTCCAGAAGGTTCAAAAGTTGAAGGTGTAATCACAAATCTTACAAAATATGGTGCTTTCATCGAATTGGAAAAAGGTGTAGAAGGACTTATACACGTTTCTGAAATGTCTTGGACAAAACAGATTTCACATCCAAATCAGATTCTTAAAGTTGGCGATAAGGTTAAAGGAATTGTCTTAAATGTTGATAAAAGTGAGCATAAAATTTCTATTGGCCTGAAACAAATCGAAGCGAATCCATGGCTAACAATTGATGTCAAATATCCTGTCGGTTCTAAAATAACCGGGAAAATTCAAAATATCACAAATTTCGGCGCATTTATTGAAATCACGGATGGCATTGATGGACTGATTCATATTTCGGATATCTCTTGGACGAAAAGAATCGTTCACCCGAGAGATGTGTTGAAACAGAATGAAAAAGTTACGGCTGTAGTCCTTTCGATTGATAAAGTGATGCAAAGAATTGCGCTTGGGATTAAACAATTAGAACCAGATCCCTGGGAAAATGTTGAGAAAGATTTCCAAGTAAATACAGAACACAATGTTGAAATAAAGAAAATTATTATGAAGGGTGTAATAGTAAAAGCAAATAATACTATCGAGGGTTTCATTCCCGCATCTCATCTTGGAATTCCTGGATTGGTAGATATTGAATATGCTTTTGAAAGTGGCGAAATAATTCCAGTGAAAGTCATTGAAGTTGATAAAGAAAATCGCAGATTGATTTTCAGCGTGAAAACATATTTCTTCGGAAGAAAGGAAAAAGAGGTAAATGATTTTGTAACTGCTCGTCTTGAAAAAATCAAAGCCAAACGCAAAGAAGCAAAAGAGAAAAAACAGATTGCAAAAACCCAAAAAGATATTATTGAAGCAGATAAAGTGGAATCCAAAGAAAAAAAGAAAGAAAGTAAAACTGACGAGCCAAAAGTTAAAGAAAAGAAGAAAACTAAGAAAAAAGAGGAAAAAGTAGAAAAAGAAGATTCTGAAAAGTAATTATTTTTCAGGAATTATATTTTGAGGGAGAAATTTTTCTCCCTCATTTTTTTTCGAAGAATTTTCATTTAGCATTAGTGGAAAATATAATTTCAAAGCTACAGGACGATGATCGGTGATATATTTGTAACGCGCATCACCATTTCCTTCCATAAATTTATCAATCGTAATTACTTTGATTGCTGATTTTGACGCCTTAAATTCGTCAAAAAGTTCGTTTGAAATTAATATATGATCAAGATGACCGCGATATTTCCAATACGGATAAGACCAGTCAGCATCTTCATCTTCAGCAATTTTGAAATCTACAAATTTGTAATTTTCATCATTTTCTAAAAAAACAGTAAATGCATTTTTCTGCTTTTCATCGATAAGTTGATCGTTCAAATCTCCAAGAATTATCACATTTTCTTCAGATAAATTCTCTTCGATATATTTATCCAAAAGTTCGCTTGCTTTTTGCCTTCGCTTCAAATTTTTCTCTCCCGATCGAGCTTTGTAATGATTATTAATGATATAAAATTTTTCATTTGAATAAGAAAATTCTAACACCAAAGGTTTGCGCGGAAATGGAGAATGATATTTACTATCATCAGCATAAATTTCGTAAACATTCACAGAATCGGTCACATTCGCTTTATAAATGTAGGCAAGATTCATCTCCCATTTATCGGTATCTGCACGAAATCCGTTCCATATATTTTCGGAAGATTTTTGGTTGAGATTTTTCAAAAGCAAGACAAATGCAGAATCTTTTTGAATTTCTTGTAATCCGATTACATCAGCATCTATCGCTATAATGATTTTAGTTACATAATCAACAGTAGCATCACTTTTGGGAAAATTTTGGATATTCCAAGTCATAATTTCCAAAGTTTCATCTTCTCCAAAATTTAGTTTTTCATATTCAATTTCTGGTAAATTTTCAGCAAAACATATCATTACCCAAAACCATAAAACTAATATCACTACTTTTTTCATTTTTTACTCTCCTAATTTTAATTTTATCCCAACTGGACGATGGTCCGAAATACTTTGTTCGTATTCACTCCAACCACCATCAAGATATTCATCAATTTTAATCGTTTGAATCTCAGAATTTTCATCATTAATCTCATCAAAAAGTTCGTTAGTAGTCAATATGTGATCGATGTGTGATGGCCAACTCGGATACGACCAATCTGTGATACTTCCCGTTGCAATTTCCATATCTGCAAACTTATAATTTCCCGGTTCATCAAGAAATACTTGAAATACATTATCGTCTTCATCATCAAGCAATGAATCATTCAAATCACCAAGCAAAATCACTTTTTCATTTGGTAAATTTTGAACAATATAATTTTCTAATAAAATACAAGCTTGTCGCCGTCTCTCTTCGCTTTCTCCATCACTAAATGCTTTCAAATGATTGTTGATTATCGTAATTTCTGTTCCATTCCACTCAATTTCCATCACCAAAGGTGAGCGTGGTAAATTCCAATTTTCGTCTTGGTAAATTTCATAAATATCTTCTTCAAGAGTTATTTCGTTAGATTTGTAAATATAAGCCAGATTTATATAAGCATAAGCACTATTTGCACGGAATCCCTGCCAAGTATTCAATGTGTCAAAATCATTAATTTCTTGCAATAAAGTTGCAAAATAATTTGAATTTTCAATTTCCTGCAAAGCGTAAACATCGGCATCAATAATCGGAATTATCTGCGTTACCAAATCAACCGTGATTTGTCCGTTTTTCGGAAACCATTCGATATTCCAAGTTATTATTTCAAATGTTGAATCTGTGCCAAAAAACAAACTATCAATCGTTATTTCTGGCGGTGGATCAATCGTTATTTCTGGCGGATAAGATATGTTTTCTCCACAACCAATAATCAAAAAAATGAAAAGTCCACAAATGGCGAAAGTAATTGGAAATTTTTTCATTACAATCAATACTTTCTTTCCGAATGCCTGAATTTCAAATCTGGTAATTTCTTTGCGCTAATCTGAAAACGATATGACCAGTAATCGCCCGATTTGCTCCAACTGAATTTTATCTGCCAGCAATGCAAATCCCGATGAATATTTATACTTTGAGAAATCAATTTATGCTCCTTAAAATTATAATAATTCCCATAATCCACACTCCAATTTTTGGTCAAGAAAAACCGCAATGAATTGTGAATTCCAGAACTATAATAATCATTTTCGACATTTTTACTATATGAAAAAGTGCTTGATAATTTCCAAGATTTTTGAATTTTTTTTATCTCATCCAAATCATTTTCAGATAAATTTTTCTCTTCTGATTTCAAAAATGGAAAATAATCATAATAATTTTTTTCCCCATCAATTGAAAATTTTGTATTCAAAGAATAATTTTTTGCTTCCAAAGTATAAAAATATTGCTTGCATTTAAAAGAATTCGAAAGATGAAGATTCATATTTCTAACTAAAAAACCGACTGGCATAATTGAGATAGAATGCGAAATGTCGCTGAATCCTTTTCCATCATCACCTTTGGCGATATGGTCATAACTGAATGAGGAGTTTAGCGAAAAAAGATTGTTTAACTTTTTGATTTTTTCTGTCTTATCTAAAATTTTTGCTTGCAATTTATTCTCAATTGAGAATGAAATCTTTTCTGATTTTGAAGAAGAGCTGATTGAAACCGGATAAGTGTAAAATCTGTCATTTTCGGAAAAATCTGGACGCATTGTATAAGTAATTTTCGGAGAAATGATATGACGAATCGCTTTTAATTTTTTGGCATTGAAATTGAAAATTCCATAAATTGGAGCACGCAAAGTAGCAGAAGTATTGTAATCATAACCGCGAACTAATTTGTGATTTACCGTATCCTTATCAGCCCAAATTTCGTTGTAATTAAGCGACTGCCAGAACGAGAGAAAGTCAAACAATTTTCTTTCATATTTTAAGGATATTTCGTGTTTTACACCTTCGCGATGTTCAGTAATAAAATCTCCATTAGAATAAGTATCATGATAGAAAAATTCTTCGAAATTTGGAGATTTTTTGTTAATTTCTGCTTTATGAATTAGATCTCCCGAATAAGAAAAATAAAAATCATCCCACCAATTTTGAAATTCTTCCTTTTCTTTATCAAAAAATTGTGAGATTCGTTTTTGATAAAGCCGAAAACTTGCAGATGGCAGATTCATCGTTATTTCATCATTGTCTGAAAAATGTTTGAAATCTCCATAGATATTGAAATTGTGATATCCAGCTTTTTTTGAGAAATATAATTTTGAGTAAAATGTTCTGTCATCATCTTCCGTCAAATCCTTTTTGTAATCAATTGTAGCATTGAAATTCTTGTTCTGTTTTCTAAAAGAGTAATACAAATATGAGTGCAAATCTTGGTCCATTCGAATTTCTTTATCTTCACTTGTTTCTCTCACATCTGCATCACTCACAAAATCAGCTTTGATTGTAAGATTGCTAAAAGGCGAAAGTGTATGCTTGTGAAATGTGTTTATCGTCCAACGAATAGTGTAATTTTCCGGAGATTGGTTATGATAATATAGAAATCGACTATTTACATTTCCATTTAGTACATATCGCTTCAGATATCTTCCTTTTAGGTTAAATTCCAAACCAGTTAATTCCAAAATATCGAGTGAGAATAATACATCTGCATAATCACCAAAAATTTGAAAATAAGATAAATCCTTTAAAAATTTTCCTTCACTCTTGCTATAGCCCGGCTCGGGTAAAAGAAATCCCGAATGTCGTTCTTTTTTAATCGGAAAAGATGCAAATGGAAGAGCAAAAATAGGAAAATGATTTACATAAAGAATGACAGGGCGCCCAACAATTTTGTCGTTCAGAAATACTCGAAATTTCGGACTGTAAATGTAATAATGACTCGCGTCTAATTCGCAAGTTGTATACTTTGCATTATCAATATCGAAAATTCTATCACCGACTTTTCTGATTTTATTTCCAGAATAAAAGCCATCTTCAAATTTTGTTTTCCCTTGCAAAAGCATCCCTTCATTTGATTCGATATCATAAAATAGTGAAGCGCCGAAAATAATTTCGTCGCCGTCAAACAATTCAGATTCACCTTCAGAAATTGCAATTCTATTTTTTGTGTCGATTAAGATCGAATCGGATTTTATGAAAGAATTTTTGTAATGAATTTCAGAATTTCCAATCAAATTTATTCGGTTTTTGCCAAGTTCATAAATGATTTTATCAGCAGAATAATCTAATGAATCCAAAATAGTTTTGGTTGTATCTGACTGATTTTCTGTTGCAAAAATTGAAATATAAAAAAATAGCGGCAACCAAAATATTTTTCTGCAATTCATAAGTGTTTTTGTAAAATTTTTCTGCAAATTATGTCAAGAATTGTCTTCATTACGCATATTCATTTGACAATAAATTGACAAAAAAAGGCGGAAATAAATATGTGGGAAAAATGGATTTCCATAAAATTTTTCTGAAGAATTTTTTTAAAATCAGAGGAAAAAGAATTTTTTTCTCATTCGATTCTCTGATTTCAACAGCTGGAATTATTATCGGCGTAATTGCTTTGACTGTCACTTTGGCGCTATTTAGTGGTTATCAGAAAGTATTAAAAGAAGCAATTTTGGGCGTGAATTCACATATCTATATTTTCAAATATCGGAATGAAAGCATAACGGATAATGAATTTTCAGAAATCAAAATCGTTTTGGATTCAACTAAATCAATCCAATCTTATTCTCCATTTATTTATACAGAAGCGATGGCACAAAATGGGAAAAAAATATCTGGAATTGTGCTTCGCGGAATTGATTTTGAATTGGAATCAAAAACAACGAAATTTCAAAAATTCATAAAAAATGGAAAATTCATAAAAAATGGAAAATTTGTAGTTATTGGAGAAAATCTCGCCAAAAAATTAAATGTACAAATCAACGATACAATAAATGTGATTTCTCCATTAAATTCAGAAGTAACTTTAGCCGGGATGATTCCAAAGCGAATGAAAGTTGCAATATCGGGAATTTTCTCGTCAGGAATGTTCGATTATGACAACACACTTCTGTATCTGAATATGAATGAATGTCAGAAATTTCTCGATATGAATAGACAATTTTCTGGCATTGCGATTAGATTAAATTCTGACGAAATCGAGAATGCAATGCTTCATTCTGAAATTCTATCATCAAACATTTTCTTTCCATTTCAAATTTCAGATTGGATTGAATTAAATGGGAATTTATTCAAATTGCTGAAATTAGAGAAATGGGTGCTATTCATCATTTTGGCTTTAATCATCATTGTTGCAGGATTTGGATTGATAAGCATTTTGACGATGCAAATTTTCGACAATTCAAAACAAATAGGAATTTTGAAAGCAATGGGCGTAAGCGATAAAAACATAAAACGGATTTTCCTGCACAGAAATATCATTATTGGATTTTCGGGAATTATTTTAGGAATTATTTTTGGGATTATTTTTTCCAAAATTTTAACAACTACAGATTTGGTAAAAATTGAAAGCGATGTCTATTTTATTAACAAATTAGTTATTGAGAATAATTGGATGGACTTTGTCTATATCGTCATTTTTTCAGGACTGATAATTTGGATTTCTGCACTTATTCCTCTAAAAAAAATTAGCAAAATGGATGTGGTTTCAATTATTCGAGGAACAAAAAAATAACAATTTAAATAGGAAAAAAATGAAAGCAAAAGATTTGATTTTGCAGGCAAAGAAAATTAATAAATCATATTTTGAAGGTGACGAAAAGAAAAAATTGGTAGTGCTAAATGACTTGGATTTTGAAATAGAAAGTGGACAGATTGTTTCGATAACTGGTGCTTCAGGAAGCGGCAAAAGTACTCTGCTGCACATTTTGGGAACTCTCGACAGACCGAATAGTGGAGAAATCTTGTTTCAAAATCAGAATATTTATAATCTTTCTGAGAAGAAAATTGCAGCATTTCGAAACCGAAATATCGGCTTTATTTTTCAGTTTCATCATCTTTTGCCAGAATTTACAGCTCTTGAAAATGTCGCAATGCCACGATTAATAAATGGTGAATCGTATAATGAAAGCATAGAAAAAGCCGAAAACCTTCTCTCTGAAATGAATCTACTTGAAAGAAAAAAACATTACCCGAATCAGTTAAGTGGTGGCGAACAGCAAAGAGTTGCTGTCGCACGAGCGCTAATAAATAATCCGGATTTGATTCTTGCAGATGAACCAACTGGTAATCTGGATAAGGCCAACAGTAATGCGCTTTGGGATATTTTATGGAAACTTAACAAAAAATTTTCAACTTCGCTTCTTCTCGTCACTCATAATAAAAATTTGGCAAAAAAAGCAGAAAAAGTTTATAGATTGATTGACGGAAAGCTAAAAAAAGTGTAAAATGCGAAGACGAAAATGGCTTTTGATTGTTGTCTCAATCTTGATATTAATAAATTTATTCTACTTTTTACTCCCACAATTTCTCGACATTAACGCATATTTTGGGGAAATTCTAAAAGAAAAAATTGGGGAAAAAATAGATGCAAAAATCACATTTAATAAGGTAATTTTAACAACAAAATTTGTGCGAATTTCTGACATACAAATCAATCATAAAAAGGATAAATTCAATTTTTCGGCTGCCCAATTATATCTTGAATATAATTTTTTAAGGTTATTGATTCATCGTTTTAGATTTCAAAAATCAATTAAAAAAGTAAAATTTTTTTCACCTAAAATTTCATATGAAATTCAAATTTTGGCCAAAAATGCTAATTCTGATTTTTTGGAATTAGAAAATATTTTGAATCAATTATCACAAATTTCTATAATTAACGGAAAAATTAATATCTTCAGCCAAAACAAGAGAATGGATTTTGATGAAGAATTTTTAGCAATAAACTTAAGAGCACAAAAAAAATTGGGAAAATGGAAAATAGATTTTTCTGCCGAACATCTCGAAAATTCAAAAATAAATATTTCAGGTTTTTATAAAAAATCAAAATCAGATTTGAATATTAATTTAGAAAATTTTAGAATCTCCGATCTTAAAATTGGAAATAAAATTATTAAAAATGGTCTTGTAAATTTAAACATTCCTCTTCAAAATGGAAAAATTACAAATGGATTGCTAACACTTGATTCGGTTCAAATTGAAATTGATAAAAAGTCGTTTTTTATTCAAAATGCAGAATGCGAATTTGATGAAAATTGTTTGAATTTTGAGAAGAATATGATTGTAAATTGGAAAGATTGTGTTGCAAAAATTTCAGGAAAAGTTACAAATTATTTTACAAAAAATCCCAAATTGGACTTAAAAATAATTAGCAAAAAAATTCCGTTACACAATTTCAGTAAGGAAATAATTGGGATTATGAATTTTAATGGAAATGTGAAAAATTCTTTCGATAATCCAGAAATAAGTGGAAATTTATTTGGAAAAAAAATAGAAATATCTTCAGAAATAATTGATTCATTTTACACAAAATTAGAATATAGAAAAAACAACATTTCGTTTCATTCGGGAAGATTTCTTTTCGAACATCAGCCCATTATTTTTTCAGGAAATCTCAACATAAATTCAAACATTTTATCCAATTCGAAAATCAATTTTAAGTTCACTGCTGATAAATTTCAATTTCCAATGAAAAATATAAAACCTACTGGAAATATTGAAATAACTACAAAAGGAAATCTAAAAAATCCAATAATAGAAGGAAATATATCAGATGCAAATTTAGTTTCCAAAATTTTTAATTTCAATAATTTCGATGGGAAAATTAGTTATTTTAATGATAAAATTTTATTCGATTTTTACAATAAAGATAATTCTATAACTTTTAGCGGAACTGGAAAAAGCATTTTTAATTTGCCAAAAATCAATTTGAAATTTGAAAGTAAGAATTTGTTAGCAAACAAAATTTTTAAAAAAAATTCAAAGTGGATTGATTATTTTCGTCCACAAATCAGTTCAGAATTTGATGTCAAAATTGATTCTGGAAAAGTATTTTGTAATGGTTTTTTAGGATTTCAAAAATCTAAAAAAAATCAAATAAATGGCAAGATATCAATTAGAGGTAATTTTCCGCTATTCAAGAGTCCGAAAAAAAACCAAATTAACATTTTTTCTGATAGTTTGAAAATTAAAAACCGAAATTACAAATTTGATTTTCTGGCTTCAACGAAGATGGATACAATTTTTGTGGAAAAATTTATAATCGATGAAAAAAATATTCTGGATAGAAAATTTCTTGTCTCAAAATTAGACGAGAAACTAAATTTTAATGGAGAAATTTGCTTATCCGATTATCCAATTGATAAAATTTTGAATTTGATTTTTCTCGAACAAAATACAAAAAATATTCAAGGAAATATTGATGGAAGAATTAAATTTTTGAATGATAAAAATAAGTTTCTTTCGGGAAATTTCCAGTTTAAAAATATTGTGTCTAAGAATTTAAAACCTGTAAATGCAGATGTTTCGTTTTATTTGACTGATTCAACATTTAATCTTTCGGAAATTAAAATTTTCAAAAACCTGCAAAATTCATCAAAAAAAGAGATACTAAAAGGAAGCGGTAAAATCAATTTGCGAAAAAATAATTCCTTTGAATTTATGGCAAATGGGAAAAATATAGATTTCAAAAATGATATTTATAAAGGCAATTTCGCAGGAAAATTTAATTATGAAATTTGCGGATATGGTTCTCCCAAAAATCCACAAATTGATTGTATGATTAGTTCAAAAAACGGAAAATTGTACAAAACAAATTTCGATTCATTACACTTGGAATTTTCACAAACTGATGAGATATTTCACTTAAAAAAGTTTGATATTTTCAAACAAAATGAATACAAATTATCATCTTCAGGCGATTATGGATACAACTTCTTTCAGAAAAAATTTTCAGAAAAACCAACAAAAATCACATTTACTGCAAATGGAGATTTCCTTTCTGTGATTGGAAATTACATCTTAGAAATAAAAAAATCTTCTTCCGAAGGGAATTT
>JACNJR010000056.1 GCA_014382495.1 Candidatus Cloacimonadota bacterium
ACAAAGGAATTTGCTTTTCAAGATTTATTGCAGAAAGCGAATAGTGATTCTGGCACTTTATGCAAAAGCATCTGGTGATACTTCCGTGCATTTCTATCACATTTTTATTTCCTGCTTGAAAATGTAATCCATCAACATTTTGAGTAATTAGAGAAAAATTATTTTCGGTAAAATCTTCTAATTTTTTCAAAGCGAAATGAGCAGGATTTGGCTTTGCGTTTAGAAGTTGCTCATATCGCAATTTGTAAAATTTCCAGACAAGTTTTGGATTTTTCCGAAAAGCTTCTGGTGTTGCCACATCTTCGACTCGATAATTTTCCCATAATCCATCACTATCACGAAATGTTTTCAATCCGGATTCAGCGCTTATACCAGCACCTGTCAGGACAGCTATTTTATCTGATTTTGAAAATCTCACATTTGATTTTACATCTTTTTGGGAGCAGAAACACCAAGCAAATTTAATCCATTATGAATAGTAATTTTAATTGTTTTGCATAGAAAAAGTCGTGCAAGAGAAAGTTCTTTTGTTTTCGGACTGATAATTCTGACTTTTTGATAGTAACTATGAAAAAGCGCAGCCAAATCCGTAAGATATTTTGTCATAAGATTCAGGTCGTAGTTCTTCCCGATATGAAGTATCAATTCCGGAAATTTATAAAGATGACGAATAATATCCAATTCCTCTTCAAATCTCAATCTGTTCAAATATCTCGGCCTGAAACTTCGCAATCTCAATCTCTTTTTATTCGCATTTTGGAGAATACTGCAAATTCTCGCGTGAGCGTATTGAACATAATAAACAGGATTTTCATTTGATTTCTCTTTTGCCAGATGAATATCAAAATCGAGCGGTGTATTCAGTTTTCGCATCAGAAAGAAGAATCTTGCGACATCGGTTCCAACCTCATCAATAAGTTGTTGTAGCGTAATAATTTTTCCTCTCCTTTTGGACATTTTGACCTTTTCATTTTCATATATCAAACTTACCTGTTGTAGCAAGATAAATGAGAGAAGTTTCGGATTGAATCCAAGTGCTGCGATTCCAGCTTTCAGGCGAGGAGTATATCCGTGATGGTCTGGACCGAAAATGTCAATTATCTTATGATAACCCCTTTTATACTTCGTAATATGATAAGCGAGGTCGGGCACAAGATATGTAATTCCGCCGTCAGTTTTCATAATAACGCGGTCTTTCTCATCACCAAATTTACTGCTACAAAACCAGACGGCGCCATCTTTGTCGTAAGTATTTTCCGTTTCAGCCAAATATGTAAGGGCATCTTCAATGCATCCTCTATCTCGCAATTCCTGTTCTGAAATCCAATTATCGAAGCATACATTGAACAATTTCAGTGTAAAGCGTTGATTTGAAATTATTTCATTCAGTGCGAATTCTCTCAATTTTTGCAATCTCTCTTTATAAGGAACTTGGAAAACCAGAATGGTCTCTTCCGATAAAAATTTTTTCGCAAGTTTTTGAACATAATCTCCCAAATATCTACCTTCAAATTCTTCAATTTCGCGATGCCCTAAAATATTCAGTTCAAATTCAATCGATTTGATTAATAAATCAACCTGATTTCCAGCATCATTTATCAAAAATTCTTTCTCTACTTTATATCCGAGAAATGAGAGAATATTTGCAAGCGAATCCCCGACAGAAGCAGCTCTGGCATTTACTATATTCAATGGTCCGGTTGGATTTGCACTCACAAATTCCAGCAATATTTTTTTCCCTTTTCCTTTCTCCATATCTGAACCAAATTTATCCTCTTGTTCAACTATTTTGGGTAGAAATTTCATAAGATGCATTCTTGAAATTTGAAAATTCACAAATCCAGGTTTCTCCGCAGAAACAGATTTGAAAAGTGCATCCATTGATATATTTTGTGCAATTTTTCTCGCCAAAAGCATCGGCTTTTTTTTATACTTTTTTGCTAAACTTAACGCCACATTTGATGAATAATCTCCAAATTTTTGCAGTTTCGGATATTCAACATTGATTTTCGATTTTGCCGGTGGTTTCAGCCCTTGTGCTTTTATACTTTCAAAAATCTTTTCTCTGATTATATTTATCATTTTTCCTCACATTACTGCGTTTGCAGAAGTAAAAATCCTACTTATTTTTCTGTATAATTTCCTGCCACAATTCCTCGAGTTTGTAATAATTTCTTGTATCTTTGTCAAAAATATGCATAATCGTATTTCCGAAATCTAACAAAATCCAAGTTCCATTTTGAAGCCCTTCTTTGTGATGTAATTTGATGCCGATTTTTTTACTTTCAATCATAATATATTTTGCGATTGCACGATTATGAATTGCGCCATCACCGCTACAAATCAGTATTCTGTCGGTCAATGTGCTGATTCCCTCGACATTTAAAAGCGTGAAATTTTCCGCCTTTTTCTCTTCTGCTAATTTTGAAATTATCTCCAACTTTTCTTGAATTTTGATTTTTTTACTCTCCATTTTCGAAATATTTTTCCCAATCCTCGCCAACAATTAAGACGAAATCGTAAATTGAATTCTTCTTAATTTGAGGATAAATTCTTGAAATATTCAAAATTTCTTTAACTTTTATCTTTTTTTCTTGGTCATTTTTTTGAACGAGAAGTATCGTTTTGCGGTATAAAAATTTATCGGCATTTCCAAATGCCAAAACATTAAACCCTTTATCAATCAGCTGATTTCGGATATTCAAAGCAAGTCCTTTTTCGCCACAACCATTCCGAACATTGAAAGTAATATCATATTTTTTTACTATTCGTTTTTTCTCTTCGATGTCTATTTTTTGCGGTGAACATAAGATTGTCAGAAGCAAGTAAATCAGATTGATGGCAAAAAAAAAGTGAGAAAGAGTTTGAACTGTCCGAATTTTCTTTTTCTATTTTTTTCTGAATTCATTTTTTAATTTTTGATAGATATCTTCCATCTTTTCAGGAATAACTCTCGTCTTTCCGATTGTGGAAAAAAAGTTCGTATCTCCTTTCCATCTTGGCACGATATGAATATGCAGATGGTCGGTAATTCCCGCGCCAGCATCTTCACCCAAATTCATTCCGATATTAAATCCATCTGGTTTATACACTTTTGTGAGAATTTTTTCTGACAGCTGAATCATCTTGCCGATTTCCAGAATTTCCTCCTCATCATATTCATAAAAATGCGAGCAATGCCGAAATGGAACTATCATCAGATGAGCATTATTATAAGGATAAAGGTTCATAACGATGTAAGAATATTTTCCGCGTTTTAGAATTAAATGGCTCTTATCATCGTTTGCTTTTGGCTTTTCGCAAAGGATACATCCATCATCTTTTTCCTGCAAGATGTAATCAATTCGCCAAGGTGAATAAAGATTTTTCATCAATTATTTTTTTGAATATAATTTTCCAAAAATGCAAGTTGCTCTTGCGAATTCACACCAGAAATTTCCATCGGATTTTGAACAATCATTGCGGCGATTTTCTTTCCCTCATTTTTCAGAATTTCCAATGTGTCCGTGAGATACAATTCATTTTGGGCATTATCATTATCAATTTTTTTTAGAGCAGAAAAAAGATGTTCACTTTTGAAACAGAAAATCCCAGAATTTATTTCATTTATTCTTTTCTCATCTTCATTTGCATCTCTGAATTCTACAATTTTCTCAACAAAATTTTCATCATTTCTGACTATTCTTCCGTATTCAGCAGGGTCGTCCAAAACAGCTGTCAAAACCGTAGCAGAAGCGTCTTCTTTGTTGTGTAAATTTTCAAGATTTTGCAATGTTTCAGAAGAAAGTAAAGGAACATCACCAGGAATTACAAATACATTTCCATCGAAATCAGAAAAAAAATTCTCCGCCATCATAACTGCGTGGCCAGTTCCATTTTGAGGTTCTTGCAGAGCAAATTTTATGTTTGTAAAAGATGAGAGACAATCTTTTACAATCTCTTTTTTGTGTCCAACAACGACAAAAATATCTTGAACAGAAAATCGCCTGAATGTTTCAACAACTCTTTCGATTAACGAAGTTCCAGCTAATTTGTTTGCCACTTTTGGAAGTTCGGATTTCATACGAACGCCTTTGCCAGCGGCTAAAATTATTACAGATGTCTTTTTTTTCATATGCTCTAAATTTGGAACATTTTTCTTACGGTCTCGGAAAGCTTGTCAAATTGTTTTGTCGGTTTTGAAAAATTTATGTCGTTTGTATCAATTTTAATAATTGGACAATCTGAAAAAATTGCAAAATAATTGTCATATGCTTTCATCAGTTTTCTCAGATATTCTGGTTGAATATTCCTTTCAAATGTCCGATTACGGGACTTTATGCGATGTAAAACCTTTTCCAAATCTGCATAAAGATAAATTATCAAATCTGGATGAACAACCTTCTCCTTCAGAATTGAAAAAATTGCTTGATACATTCTCAATTCGTCCTGATTTAATGTGAGATTTGCAAAAATGCTATCCTTCATAAACATATAATCGCCTACAATATTTGTCTGAAACATCTCAATCTGAAAATATTTTTTCATCTGCCGATATCTGCTTAAAAGGAAGAAAATCTGTGTCTGAAATGCTCGCCCTTTAATGTCGTCATAAAATTGATGCAGAAATGGATTTTCTTCAACAATTTCAAGAATTAATTTTGAATTCAACTCTTTTGCCAACCTCTTTGCAAGAGTGGTTTTGCCAACGCCGATTATACCTTCAACTGCGATAAATTTATTCTTGATATTTTGCATAAAAATTCTATCCTATTAGATAAAATCAATATCTTTCAACTTTTTGCAACTTGGACAGCATTAGACCTGCTTGATAAAAATTATCAGCTGCTGAGGTTTCCCATCCTTTACAAGCATAAGCAAGTCCCATAGTGTTGTATGCTGCTGCATCATTTTGTCTTTTCATATTATTTTCCTTATTTTACTCATTTTATTTTGTATATCTCTTTTCTGTGTGTAATTCTTAAAACTAAAATAATTAACTTCTTTTTTTCTACTCTAAAAATTATTCTATAATTACCGACTCGCAATCTAAAGTAATCCTTATATTTGTCTTTTAGTTTCTTAATTTTATTTTTAATGAGTGCAGGATTTTCAGAAAGCATTTGAAGATTTTTTTTGATTTTCTTTTGCCAGATTTTATCTATCTTTTCAAGCTCTTTTTGAGCACTTGGCAAAAATTGAATTTTTAACATCAGATGCCAAGGTCTTTATAAACTTCTTCTGCTGGTATTGCCTTTGTTTTACCTTCTTTGTATTCTTTCCATCTTTTGTCAGAAATCTGCCCATCAAGTTCATCAAAATACAGTTCTAATGCTCTTGCTATAATTCTACTTCTTTTGTCGTTTAATTCCTTTGCAACCTTGAACAACTCTTCAACAAGAGAGTTTGGTAAAGTTATATCTAATCTTGTGTGTTTTTCAATCATTTTTAATCACCTTTCTTTTTATTGCCAATGTGTATTATTATGTGTATCCCTGTCAAGTTTTATTTGCTTTTTTATTAATTTTTAGATTATTCACAATATTTTTGAAATAATTCTTCAATTTTTTTATTTGTTTTGGGATAAACAAATTTTGAAGCAATCTCGTTCATAGAAGCTAAAATAAATTTTCTTTTCAAAATTTCAGGGTGAGGAATTTGCAAATTTTTTGTATTAATAATCTCATCATTAAAAAACAGAATATCCAAATCAATAATTCTCGGCTCCCATTTTTTTTTCCTAATTCGTCCCATCTTTTTTTCTATTTGAAGCAATTTTGATAACAACTTTCCTGGATTTAATTCTGTTCTGATTTTGATAATGCAATTCAAAAAATCTGGCTGATTAACATTTCCAACAGGTTTTGTCTCAATTATTGATGATTTTGAAATCAGAGAAATTTTGTGTAAGTTTTTAATCTTATTTATTGCACTTTTCAGATTTTTTTTTCTGTTTCCCAAATTCGAACCAAGTCCGATAAAGACAATATTTTCTGTCAACTCCTAACTCCCAATTCCTAATTCTTAACTACTTTCCCGTTCCATTTCCAGTTCAACATAATCCAAAGTTCCACTTATCGGAACCGCTATTTTTCTGATTTTAATACTACACTTTTTTACAAGTTTGAATTCTTTCAAAATATGCTCCAACACTTTATTTGCAAGTTTTTCCAAAAGGTGATACTTGTAATTTTCCACCTCATTTTTCACAACTTCATAAATTGCAGTGTAATCAATTGTATCGCTCAATTTTCTTACTTTTGAATCAAGTTCAGAATTTGTGATTGCAGTAATATCCACGGAAAATCTCTGTCCGAGAGTGCGTTCTGCTTCGTGCAAACCGTGATATCCGTAAAATATCATATTTTTCAAAGTAATTTTCATATTTTACTCCTCGAATTTATTTATCATTTTTGGATTAATCAGACCTTTTTTTGCAAACATTTTATCGATATATTTTAAAAATATGAAACTAATCGGAAGTGAAATAATCGATGCAAGAATCGCCAAATTTTCTGAAAGTTTGATTGCAAATCTAAAAATAATGTAAGTTGCAATCAGAATGAAAATCGGTAAAAGATAAATTAGAGCGAAGCTCAAGATGCGGATTTGGGGCTCAATCAGAAAAGAGATTTTATCGCCTATTTCTGCGTTCAATCTGTTTTCTATTTTGAAAATCGTTTTCTCATTTCCTTTATTGAAACAGAGAGATTTCATCTTGCAATTACTGCAATTTTGAGTTTTTTCAACTTCGACAAAAGCAAATTCATTTTTTATGTCGATAACGATTCCAATGTCATCTGACGGTTCATCCATATTAAAAATTACAGATTATATCTCACTGAAATTTGATGAATGAAACCCAATTCTCCTAATGAATTGATCGCATAATCAAAGTGATATTCTTGCCATCCGAAACCGAATCCTGCGGAAAATCCAGCGGCAAAATCCAAGTCAGAATCGGTGTGCCAATCGTTTGCATTTGTTTTGTATCCACATCTAAAAATGAAATTTGGATACACATTTTTTTCGATTCCGATTGCACCCCAATAATCATTATCCATCGGCTTGTTCACATCAATTGTGATAAAACCATCATCAAGATTATATGCGAATCCTGCGGCAAAAGTCATCGGCAATTTTTCCTCTTCAATATCAAATTCAGTCAATTGTTTTCCTATATTTTTTGCCACAATTCCAAGCTTCAATTTCGGATTTGTTGTTTGATGAAAAATTCCGATATCTGCAGCAATAGCTTGAGAATTGTAATCATCAAGTGTTTCTGAAATAAATTTTATGTTGAATCCAAAATTTAGAATTGGCGATAAAATTTTTCCATAAGAAATTCCGAGAAGAACATCACCAGCACTAAATTTCCCACCTTCTTCCCCATTTTCATAAGTTCTAATAAAATCATTTGCACCACAAAATTTGGAAAATATTGCCATTGTAGATTTTTCAGAAACAGGAATCACATAACTTACTGCTCCGCCGTTGAATCCCACCAAATAATTGAGATAAGTAATTCCCAATTTTGTGTTTCTGATTTGTGGAAGTCCAGCAGGATTCCAAAATGGCGCAAGTTCATCATTTGCTAAACCGAGATAAGCATTTGCCATAGCCACTCCGCGTGGACCAATCGGAACATTAAAAAATTGAAATGCAGCCGTTCCAGCATTTTCACTTTGTGCAAAAATTGAACTCAGCAAAAAAATCGCTAAAATTAAAAATAAAATCTTTTTCATAATTTTCCTTCGCTTTAGAAAAATATTATTGACATAAAATATAGTCAAACATTTTTTTATAGAAATTCTGTCAACTTTTTTATTAAAAAAATGAATGGTGCGTAAAATGAATTTAATTGCTTTGCATTACAATATTCGGAAAAAACTTCGTAAAGATAATTTGGGAACTCTTTATGAAATTGAAGATATTTGGACGAAAAAAATATCGTCAATTAAAATTTTTGATAAAATTTCACTTTCCGAAATTCAAGAAAAACTCACTCCTGAAATAATGTATGAAATCACAAATCTTTCTCACAAAAATCTGATAAAGGTCTTTGATTACGGAATTTACAAAAATCAATTATTTTCAATTATTGAAAATTTTGCTGGGAAGAATTTACATAATTTTCGTTTAACAAAAAAAAGTAAAGAAGAATTTTTTCAGATTATTATACAAATTTGCTACGCACTTCAACATCTTCATTCAAATAAAATTATTCACAAAAATCTTAATTCTGAAAATATTTTTTACACGAATAAAAAATCTAAAATTCAATTGAAAATTTCTGATTTTGGATATAATAAAAGAATTTCGCACAAATATATTGGCGACATTTATTCGAGCGAAGAATCACAAATTTTGCCATATTTCGCACCTGAAATTCTTCAAGGAAAATCGTTTTCTGAGCAGAGTGATTTTTACGCTTTTGGGGTGCTACTCTACTATTTGGTTACCGGAACTTTTCCATTTACTAAAGAGGAGATGGGACAAATTGTTGAAGAAAAGGCAACACAAATTATCCCGCAATTTCCGAGCATACTAAATCCAGAAGTTGATAAAAATTTGGAAGATTTAATTTTCAAATTGATGGAATTTAATCCAAAATTGAGATTTCAAAATGTTACTGAAATAATTCATCAGATAAACAGAATTTCGCAAGAAAATTTTTCATTATTTTTTGAAGAAAAACTCGCAAATAAAATCCAATCAAAATCGTTAATGCCGACAAAAAAATTGTCAGAATATCTCGAAAATTATGTTGAGCAGACAGTTTTGGGGAAAGGGAACATCGCTTTTCTAATCGGCGATAATGGAATCGGAAAGAAAGAATCAATGCAATATTTTAGGTTGCAATTGCTCTCAGAAAAATTTCATATTTTTAATTATAATTGTGATAAATTTCATCAAGACCCATTTTTTCTGTTGTGTAAAGAGATTTGCTTGTCGTGTTCTCAGCAAGAGAAATTGAAACTCAAAAATATTACATCGAAAAAATTCACTGAATTTGTTTTTGGTTCCGAAGAAAAGGCATTGAGAATTCCTGAAAATGAATCGGAAATGCAACAAGATTTCACATTTGTGAAGGATTACATTTTTCAATTTTCAAAAGATAAACCGTTAATTTATTTCATTAGTGATATCGATTTTCTCAAAAAATCTACTTTAGATTTCCTGAAATTTATTTCAAAGGATATTAAAAATTATCAGATTCTGATTGTAATTTCTACAAATAATACCAAATTAGCAAATAGCTTCAAAGATGCAGTGCAAATCCATTTGCAAACATTAACAAAATTAGAAACTTTCGAGTATATTAAATATCTTTTTGAAGATGAATGTCCGAGAGAGTTTTCTGAAAAAATATACGAGTTTTCTGGCGGAAATCAGATTATTATAAAATCACTTTTAATCTCAATGTTCAAAAAAAATTTGCTAAAAGATAAAAATGGAGAATGGGATTTTGAGATAGATTTCGAAGAATTATCATTAATTTCTCCAATTAAAAATTTTATTAATAACAAGTTGAAAAATATTCCGACAAAAATTTATGATAATCTTCTAAAATTGTCTATTTTTCGTATTCCACTTTTTCCAGAAATAATAAAATATATTTTGGATTTTGATTCCTCAAAAAAATTGTTTTTCTTTCTCGAAGAATGTGAAGAATTTAGAATGTTGAAAAAAGACAAAAGTTGCTCTGAAAAAAGAAGTTACGAATTCTATTATTCTTCTATGAAAAAGATGCTATTTTCTAAAAATAGTATTGAAGTTAAAAGAAAAATTTCTGATAAAATCATTAAATTTTTTAAAGAAAACGAGAGCAAAATTTTGGCAAGTGTTGATGATTTGATATCGCAAAGTCAACTTGCAAATGATGCTGAATTTATCATAGAATGCCATATTATCAAGGCATTTCATAATTACGAAAAGAAGAATTTCGTGGTCGCTTTCAATGAATCTTTTTTCGTCCTGAAAAGATTAATCAAAACTAATAATTATGACGAAGAGTCCGTAAAAAGATACTTGATTCTTTTGATGAAAACTGGACTCATCATCGGTAAATACAAATCAGTTATACAAATCGTGAAACTTTGGCATAAGAAGTTAAAATCTGAATTTCAGATAGAATTATTATTCGGAAAATTATTAATAAAAAATAGAAACTTTGATGATTCCAAAAAAATTCTTCAAAATGCTAATAAATTAGCTTCAAAAAGCGAATTAAATGATGTGAAAATTGCTTTTTTGGAGAATTATATTTTGTCCAATCAATATGAAAAAGCAATTTCAGAAATAAAAAAAATAAATAAAAATTCTTTCACTTCAGAACAGAAAATTGAATTTTTTTTGCAATATGCAAATCTAAATTATTCACAAAAAAATTACGAGAATGGTATCGACAATTTGAAAATTTGTGAAAAAATTGCCAAAGAAAATTCGTATTTTTTTCAACTTTGCGAAATTTATAAAGTCAGAGCCGACATATTGAATATGCAAAATAAAGTCGAAAATGCAATTCGATTTTACAAAAAAGCATTGAAAATTTGCAAAAAGGAAAAAAATCTTTTAACACTTGCAAATGTGCTTTCTCATTGGGGATTTTTGCTTTTCAAAAGGGGTGAACTTCAGGGTGGAATTGAAAAATTTAAGCTATCTTTGAGATATTTCAAACAGTTGGATTTTCTTCTTGGAATATCGGAAGTTAATTTGAATTTGGCGCAAACGATTTATAAACTTGGTGATTTTCAACATTCTCAGCAACATTTTAATGATGCGTTAAAATTTGCTAAAAAACTTAAGAACGAAAAATTGGTTTCAAAAATTCAAAATAAATATTCTTTCCTTAAGCTAAAATTCACTTCACCGGCAGATTTTCTGAAATTTTTTGAAAAAAATTATCCAGAGTTTTTTCAAAAAGGAACGATTTCAGAAATTAATTCGTATTTGAAAAATTATGTTTTATTTCTTCGCGAAATTGGAAATGAAAATGGTATTCAAAAAATTTTATCAGAAATCAAAAAACAGAAGGTCGATATAAAATTTGAGAAGGAATTTATTCTTCAATCACAAGGTTGGATAAAACGGAGTAAAGAAAATTTTATAGGTGCAATTTCAACTTTCAAAAATGCGAGAGCAATCGCAAAATCTAACCAAAATGATTATGCAATTATGATTCATAATATCAATTTGGCTGAAACATATCTTGTAAAAGATGATATAAAACAGGCAGAAATTTTTTACGCACAAGCAAGTTCTATTGCTAACAAAAATGGATTTTATCGTTGGAAAAATTATCTCAAATTGCTTTATGCAAAAATCGCTTTGAAAAATCCAAATATCAAGTTGAGAATAATTCTAAAATATCTTCTTCAATCTGAAGATATTGCCGGAAAAATGCAAGATTGGTCGGTTCTTTGCCAATCTCAATTTCACATTATGATTGTCTATCGAATGCTGCATTTGAAAAAATTTGAGCAAGAATATAAAAGAAAATATCAAAATAAAATTCTGTCATTAGAAAAAGGTTTGAGCACTGAAAATAAGAAATTTCTGAAAAATAAATTTAATTTTTATTTTGAAGGTTCGAGAAATGAATTGAAAAAATTTTATGTTCAAAAAACTTTCATCTCTTCATCAAAATTGCAGCATTATTTCTTCGATTTGCTGCAACTTTCAAAAGAAGATCAAATAAAATTTTCAATTAAAAAATATATTGAAGAGATTTTAGGAATTGAAAAAATAGCGATTATACTTGCAGATTTTTCTCAAAATATTGATAATAAGAATTTTTGGATAAATTCTAAATTGGAAAAAATTTTTCAAGATGATAAATATCTGTCTCATTTTGAAAAAGCAATTTCTGAGCAAGATATTCAGTATTATCAATCGAAAAATATTAATTTCTGCATAGCTCCATTTCTTGTGAAACAGGAATTGGTCGGAGTGATAATTTTAGCTGATTCTGGTGAATTTCCTTTCACCAAAGCGGAAAAACTAATTATCAAATTATCCAGTTTTTATCTGACGACAATTCTAAAAAAAATCGGTGAATATCAAGAGATTTTGAAGCAGAGTGAACAATTTTCCAAACTTCTTGCAATCAGCAGAGATGTGTTGCAGATAATGGATTTAGATGAATTGAAAAATAGAATTGTGATGAATGCGCTTCATTTGACAAATGCTGAAAGGGGATTTTTTATCACTCTTGATGAGAACAAAAATTTCGTTTTCGATACAGCGCTTTTGAATTCTGGCGAGAAGATAAATCGAGATAATCTTCGAATCGAAAAAGATGTTTTGAAATTGGTTTATGAAAAAAATCAAATTATCTCAACGATTTCTTCACACAATAAAAACGATTCGAAATTTGAGGAATATTCAATTTACTCCGCACCTTTTAATGTGAATAATTTTACTTATGGATTTTTATATTTGGATAATTTTAATGGTGAAACTCGAATCATAAAAATCAAAAAAAAATTGCTTGAAATTTTTCTTTTGACAGCAGAAACAGCGATTAAAAATTCATTGGATTATCAAAAATTATATCGAGCAAATGAAAAATTGCTTAAAATTGACCAAGAGCGAGCGGACTTTATCAACATATCTTCTCACGAATTTAATACGCCGATTCAGACAATAAAAGGATATCTCGACATTCTGAAAGATGAAACTATTTCGCAAGATGAAAAGAAGGAAACTCTGAAAATTATGAGGTATAATATCAATCGTTTGAGCCACGCTATAAATAATGTTATGCAGATGAATGTTTTGGAAAGTTCGAAAACAAAAATTCAAAAAGAAATTCTCAAAGTGGAACAAATTTTACAAATTGTGTATGACGAACTCAAAGTTTTTTGTGCAAAGAGAAAACAGAAATTTATTTTGGAGATTGAAGAAAATCTCAAATTAGTTTTTGCTGAAAGAAATTCGCTGATAAATGCGATAAAAAATCTTGTTCTGAATGCGATAAAATATACAGAAGATTATGGTCAAATCGTACTTGGCGCGAGAAAATCAGAATTCAAAGATGAGAAAATCGAAAATGAAGAAACCATCGTTATTTATGTGAAAGACAATGGCATTGGAATTCCCTCATACGAACTTGACAACATTTTCAAGGAATTTTATGAGGTCGCAGATATCAAAGCTCATCATTCTGGCCTGACAGAATTCAAATCTTCTGGTTTGGGCTTGGGACTTCCGGTAACGAAATCGATTGTTAAACTTTTTGGTGGAAAAATTATGGTTGAAAGTGTGAAGAACGAGGGCTCAACATTTTTCATTGTATTGCCAGTAATGAAGGAGAAAAAAGCGAAATGAAAATAATTTCAAAGATAAAAAATCTTCTTAAATCGAAAAAAGATGAGATATCATTTCTGAAAAATATCCCGAAAATTAATTTTACTGAAATTTTAACTAATCCCAAAAATATTCTCGTGATTCTTTCTTCGAATATGATGAATTTCTTGAATTCGCTTGATGCACTTGCTTTGCTGCTTCATAAACATCAAAATGTTACTCTGCTCGTTCACAAAAAAGAACATCTTTTCTTTCTCGAACGATGCCTGAAAAATCTTAAATTTGATTTCTATCTTTTTGATGAGGAGGAACTTCCTGAAGAAATTTTGAATAATAAATTCGATACGATAATAATTCTTTCGCAAAAAGTTGATGATAATATTTCTCGATATTTACACAAAAATGACCTGTCTGTCAAAGCGGCTCTTGATGATTTTGCTCAACCAGAATTGATAAATTATAAAACTCGGACGGAAAAATCTCAATGTTTGAAAGAGAAATATTTCTCTCAGATTTGCGGAATTTTGGGCGAAGATTTTGACTCAAAGCAATTTCAAATGGACTTTAATATCTCAGATAGTAAATTAAAATCAAGTCAAAAAATATTGAATTATTTAGATGTTTCAAAAGCTGGAGAATGGATTTTTCTGGACATTTCGACTGGACTAAATTCAACAATTTTTTCTGACAGGCAATTGGCTGAAATTATTCGTTTTGTTCGAGAAAAAATTTCGGGAACGCTTTTTCTAATCGACTGGAATCAAGAGAGATACGACAAATTGAAACTGAAAGGCGTTATTCCGAAACCATTTTTCGTTTCCGAGCAAGATATTTCGTTATTAACTGCACACCTTGCAAATGCAAAAATTCTCATTTCGCCAAATACTGAATTATATCATATCGCTCAACTTCTGAAAACGCGAACTGCTGGCGCTCTTCTTCCAGACGAAAAGAAATATTTTTTTGAAAGCGATAAGGATTTGGAATTTGAAGTTGAGAATTTCAAATCTCTTCAGATTGACGAATTTATTGAACAAGTGACAGAATTTTTGAAAGAATAATTTTTGTTAATTTTGACATTTTTTTACAAATGATATTTGATAAATAAAATTTTTGAGGAGTGATAATGCCATTCATTTCAAATACTGATGAGCAACGAAAGCAGATGCTCAAAGAGATTGGAGTTGATACATTTGCGGATTTGCTAAATGGAATTCCGAAAGAATATTTCACGAAAAAGAGTTTGAATCTGTCTGAACCATTATCTGAGATGGAGATTGCTGCTCAGATTTCCAAACTTTCCGAAAAGAATAGAAATACAAATCAAATTATTTCGTTTTTGGGTGCTGGAATTTACGACCATTTTGTTCCCGCTGCTGTGAATTATATTATTAGTCGTCCAGAATTTTATTCTGCGTATACTCCTTATCAGGCGGAAGTTAGCCAAGGAACTTTGCAATTCATTTACGAATTTCAGACAATGATATGCGAACTTACTGGAATGGATGTTGCAAATGCTTCAATGTATGATGGAGCAACAGCTGCAGCCGAAGCAATTTTAATGGCAATTCGACATAATCGCAGAAAAAAAATCTTGATTTCCGACCTCATTCATCCATCTTGGAAAGAGGTAATAAAAACCTATACTTCGTCATTAGATGTAGCAATAGATTACATTTCAGAAAAAGATGGAAAGATTGATATTCAAGAATTAAAAAACCAGATTGATGAGTCAGTTTCCGCTGTTCTTGTTCAAACTCCAAATTTTCTCGGTTGCATCGAAGATATGAAATCTATCGATTCAATCGTGCATTCTGATAAAAAAGCACTGCTCATTTCTGCAGTTGATCCAATATCTTTGATGCTATTTAATGCACCATCAGAATATAATGCTGATATCGTGATTGGCGAAGGACAGGTTCTTGGAAATGCACAAAATCTTGGTGGACCTTTGCTTGGATTTTTCACTACAAAAAAGAATTTCGCAAGAAAAATGCCTGGCAGAATTGTCGGTGCAACTCACGATAAAAATGGCCAAAAGGGTTATGTCCTCACTCTTCAAACTCGTGAACAGCATATTAGGCGAGATAATGCAACTTCGAATATTTGCACGAATGAATCTCTTTGTGCGTTGGCGGCAACGGTCTACATTGCCTTGATGGGTAAAAAAGGTTTGTATGAAATCGCAAAACAATCGACAATAAAAGCACATTATCTTTTCGATAAAATTTGTCAATTGGAAGGTTTCGAACCTGCAAATCATTCACAATTTTTCAAAGAATTTGCTGTAAAAACTGCAGAAGAGCCAAAAGAGATAATTGAAAAAATGAAAAAGAATGGCTTTTTTGCTGGCATAGATTTAACACCTTTTGGATATAAAAATCAAATGCTTATTGCTGTTACAGAAAAACGGACAAAAAATGAGATTGATGATTATGTAAATCAATTAAAAGGAAAAGATGGAAACTAAAACAATTTTTGAGAAAAGTGTAAAAGGACGAACTGGATTTTCGCTACCTAAATGTAAAAATGCAAAAGATATTGAAGATTTCTTCCCAAAAGATATTTTACGAAAAGTCAAACCTAATCTGCCAGAAGTTAGCGAATTAGACGCGATGCGGCATTACATAGAAATTTCTGCAAAAAATCATTTTATTGAGAAAGGATTTTATCCTCTCGGTTCCTGCACAATGAAATACAATCCAAAAATTAATGACATTGTAAATATTCTGCCTGGTCTTACAAATCTGCATCCATTTCAGCCGGAAGATACAATTCAAGGCGCTTTGCAAATTATGTGGGAATTACAAAATATACTACAAGAGATTTCAGGAATGAATGCCGTTTCTTTGCAACCAGTTGCCGGCGCGCATAGTGAATTTGCGGGTGTAAATATCATTTATAATTATCATAAAAATCGAGGAAATAAGAAGACAAAAATCATTATGCCCGATTCTGCTCACGGAACAAATCCCGCGACATCGGCTCTGCACGGATATAAGGCAATCGAAATCAAATCTAATAATGAAGGGAAAGTGGACATAAATACTCTGAAAGATGCTGTTGATAGCGATGTGGCAGGTTTTATGCTGACTAATCCAAATACATTAGGAGTATTTGAAACCGAAGTTAAAGAGATTGCAGAAATCATCCATTCTGTCGGTGGCTTGATGTATCTTGATGGCGCAAATCTCAATGCTATGCTTGGCTACATTCGACCTGGCGATATCGGATTTGACATCGTTCACTTCAATCTTCATAAGACATTTTCGACTCCGCATGGCGGTGGCGGACCTGGCGCTGGTGGAATCGGAGTTGTGGAAAAATTATCTGAATATCTCCCCTATCCGAAAATTGAAAAAAGGGATGAAAAGTATTTTTTTAAGTATGATATGAAAAATTCAATTGGAAAAATTCATACATTTTACGGAAATTTTCTCGTGATGGTTCGCGCTTATATCTATCTTAAAATGCTGGGAGAGAGTGGATTACGACGAATTGCAGAAAATGCTGTCATCAATACAAATTATCTTATGACAAAGTTAAAAAATTATTTTCCTGTTCCATTTCAGAAAGATGTTATGCACGAGTTTGTGGCTTCTGGTGAAAAATTCAAACAATTTGGAGTAAAAACTCTGGATATCGCCAAACGATTGCTCGATTATGGATTTCATGCGCCAACAATTTATTTCCCGCTGATTGTTCACGAAGCTTTGATGATAGAACCGACCGAAACAGAAAGTAAAGAGACGCTTGATAATTTCATCGAGACGATGATAAAAATTTCTGAAGAAGCAGAATCAAACCCAGAAAAACTCAAAAATGCGCCACAAAATACACCAATTGGTCGACTTGATGAAATAGCTGCAATAAAAAATTTGAATGTCAAATTTAACTTCGATAACTAAATTTTATGACATACAAAATTATTTCAGAAAAATGCGATTTGTGCGCTTGCTGTGTCGCTCTTTGCGAATCCGATGCCGTCAGAATTGGCAAAAATTCAGCTTATATTTTACAAGATGAATGCATCTCGTGCAAAAAATGTTTCGTGGTCTGTCCAATTTCAGCGATAAAAGAAATTATAGATGAAACACCAATACGCTATTTCGGCACAAAGGATAATGAAAATTGAGGAACGGAATGCATAGATTCCAATTGCAATTGTTCTTAACAGGATTTGTAATCCTGTTAAGTAAAACACCATTACAAATGGTGTTAGGATTGTTTATTTGAAGGTTATTTACAAATGAAAATTAAAAATTTTTACGATATTGTTGTTGTCGGAAGCGGTCCAGCGGGCGGAATGACTGCAATGACTGCGTCACGAAAAGGTGCTTCTGTATTGATTCTGGAGCGAGATAGAGAGGTCGGAATTCCTGTGCGATGTGCTGAAGGAATTTCTCTTACGAGTTTAATAAAATTCTTCGAGCCAGATAAAAAATGGATTTCAAAATATATCGAAGGTGCAAAACTTTATGCTCCAAATGGTGAAGCGGTTTTGATGCCTTCTTCGGCAATTGGCAAAGGTGTCATTCTGAAAAGAGAAATTTTCGATGCGCACATTTGCAACATTGCAGTTGAAAACGGTGCTGAAATCATTACTAATGCTGATGTTTTCGATTTAATCAAAAAAAATGGAAAAATCTGCGGCGTCAAATTCAGACATTTTAATAAAGAAAAAATTGTGAGAACAAATCTTGTTATTGGTGCAGATGGACCGGAATCTCGTATCGGACGGCTTGCAGGATTGAAAACATTCTCACAGATTTCTGATATTGAGCCATCTGCGCAATATGTTCTAACAAATCTCAAAATTGAACATAAATTTTCACATTTTTATTTTGGAAAAAAGATTGCGCCGGGCGGTTACGCTTGGATTTTTCCAAAAGGTGAGAATATTGCAAATGTTGGAATCGGCGTTCGTGCAGATAAATGCAATGGCAAAAATGCAAAAGAATTTCTCGATGAATTTGTTTCCAGAAATTTGCCAAATGCTAAAATGATTTCCTTTATTACTGGATGTGTGCCAACTGGTATGACTCTGAAAAAGATAACCGCAGATAATATAATGCTTGTTGGAGATGCGGCGAGACAGGTCAATCCTGTTTCTGGCGGCGGTTTGAGTAATGTACTTCTCGCAGGAAAAATTGCAGGCAATGTCGCTGCTGATGCTGTAAAAATGAATGATTTCTCAAATAAATTCTTGAAAAAATATCACAAAATTTGGATGAAAGAGAAAGGAAATCAGCAAAAACTTTTGCATAAATTGAAAGAGATTTTCTTCGATTTTTCCGATGAAAAATTAAATGATTTGACTACACATCTTAATCAAATTCCGAGTGAGAAGTTGACGCAGTTTCAACTCCTTAAAACTGCAATTAGAGAAAAACCGAGTTTGGTTAAGGAACTTATCAGATATTATTTGTAATTTGCTTATTTTTTGATAAAAAATTTGACAGAATAAAATAATAAAATATTTTTGCCTTAAATTTTGGGGTGCTCTTATGGGCTGAGAACATACCCTTTGAACCTGATCCGGGTAATGCCGGCGTAGGAAAGTTCACCGAGCATCTCAAAGATGTCTCGGTTTTTTGCTTTTACCGCAGAGAACCAAGAAAAAAATTTAAATTTTAATAAAAAATATTAGTGCGTATTCGTGTTAATTAGTGGCTAAAAAAATTATGAAAAAAATTGATAAACATATCGGTTTGTATTTCATTATTGACGGCAACTTCACAAGAGATTTTGTCGGGATGACAAAACTGGCTATCGATCTCGGAGTGAAAATAATTCAGTATCGTGACAAAAATGTTGGTTTATCGGAAATGCTAAAAAACGCAATAAAAATTAGAGAATTGACTAAGAAATCTGAAACAATTTTTATCGTGAATGATAATGTTGATGTTGCTCTTAAATCAGATGCAGACGGTATTCACATCGGCAAAGAAGATGCAAAATATGAATACGCCAGAAAACTGCTTCCCAATAAGATAATCGGCATAAGCGCAGATAATCTTGAAGAATCATTATTCGCTGAAAAAAATGGTGCAGATTACATCGGTTTGGGACCGATTTTTCCGACTTCAACAAAACCAGACGCCGGTCAAATAATTGGCATTAAAAAGTTGTCTGAAATCGTAAAATTAATTCAAATTCCAGTAATCGCAATTGGCGGAATAAATCTGAAAAAATTGGAAAGCGTTCTTGCAACTAAAGTAAGTGGAGTGGCAATAATCTCAGCAATTCTTGGAAAACCAAATCCAGAAAACGAAATGAAAAATATCATAAATAAAATAAAAAAACAGAATCAAATGAGAGGATAAAAATGGCATTAAATGATGAAATAATCACAAAAGCGATTGTTGAAAGATTTGCAGAAAAATTTATCGACAATCTGAATCAGGATGTAATTATTGCCGGCGCAGGTCCTGCAGGACTTACTTTGGCGTATTATCTTGTAAAAAATGGTTTCAAGGTCTCAATGTTTGAGAAGAAACTTTCCATTGGCGGCGGAATGTGGGGCGGTGGAATGATGTTCAATGAAATCGTCGTGCAAGAAGATGGAAAGGCAGTTTTAGACGAATTTGGCATCAAAACAGTAAAATACGAAAATGACTATTACACGGCAGATTCCGTTGAAACAATATCGACCTTATGCTCCTTTGCAATGAAGGCAGGTGTGAAAATTTTCAACTGTATCCTCGTCGAAGATGTGATGATTGACAAAGGTGAAATTTGCGGAGTTGTCGTAAATTGGACTCCAGTTGAGCAGACCGGACTTCATGTTGATCCGCTTTCAATAAAGTCAAAAATTATCGTTGAAGCAACTGGTCATCCACTTGAACTTTTGAAAATTCTCGAAAGAAAAGTTGGGGCAAAATTGTTTACCAAAACTGGCAAAATCATTGGCGAAAAATCTATGAATGCTGAAATCGGCGAAAAAACTGTAGTCGAAAATTCTAAAGAAATTTACAAGAATGTATATGTCGTTGGAATGGCGGCAAATGCAGCATTCGGCGCAAATAGAATGGGTCCTATATTCGGCGGAATGATTCTTTCGGGAAAAAAATTGGCTGCGATAATCACAAAAAAATTAAATAAATAATAATTCTCTGCATCTCTGCGGTAAAATATAAAGAGGAAAAATGACTCAATTAAAAATGGCAAAAGACGGCATCATTTCAAAAGAAATAAAAGTGGTTGCAAAAGACGAAAAGGTCGATGAAAATTGGCTTTGTAAAGAAATCGCAAATGGACATATCGTCATTCCGAAAAATATTGGTAGGGATTTTCATCCCGTTGGAATTGGAAATAAATTACGAACAAAAATCAACGCAAACATCGGAACTTCTCCAGACCATTTTGACTTAAATGAAGAATTTGAAAAACTAAAAATTTCTGTCGCTTACGGCTCTGACAGCGTAATGGATTTATCAACTGGCGGAAATCTTACTAAAATAAGAACTTCCATTCTTCGACAATCGCCTGTAATGGTCGGCACAGTACCAATTTATCAAGTCGCTTCTGACCTGATGAAAAAAGGCAAAGATTTTTCGCAAATGAACGCAAACCATCTTTTTGAATCAATTGAAAAACAGTGCGATGAAGGCGTCGATTACATTACTGTCCATTGTGGAGTGACACAAAAATCTGTGCAAACTTTGGAAAAAAATCCTCGTCTGCTTGGCGTTGTTAGCCGCGGTGGTTCACTTCTGCTGAATTGGATGAGAAAAAACAGAGCAGAAAATCCACTTTATGAACATTATGACCGACTTCTTGATATCGCCCGAAAATACGATGTAACCTTGAGTTTGGGCGATGGACTTCGTCCAGGTTGCCTTGCTGATGCAAGCGATTCTGCACAATTTCAGGAATTGATAACTCTTGGAGAATTGCAGAAAATCGCTTTAGAAAACGATGTCCAATCGATGATTGAAGGACCAGGTCATATTCCACTAAACGAAATTGAAGCAAATGTTCGAATGGAAAAATCGATTTGCAACGGCGCTCCTTTTTATGTATTAGGACCCATTACAACTGACATTGCGCCCGGCTACGACCATATCACAAGTGCAATCGGCGGCTCAATTGCAGCATATTATGGCGCTGATTTCTTGTGTTATGTCACTCCATCTGAACATCTCTGTTTGCCAAATTTAAACGATGTAAAAAAAGGAGTTATCGCCGCAAAAATCGCAGCTCGTTCTGCTGATATTGCAAACGGAATTGCTGGAATACAGAAAGAAGATGACCAAATCTCCATTTGCAGAAGTAAGTTAGATTGGAATGGAATTTATAAAATAGCAATGGACCCGATTCTCGCAAAAAAAAGAAGAAAAGAAAGTGAGGACTTTTCTGAAGATGTCTGCACAATGTGTGGAAAACTTTGCGCAATAAAAATATCTAGAAAAAATATTTAAAAGTTAAAATGTCAAATAAAATTTTCAAACCTTCCAAATTTTTAACTTTGCAACTTTTGAACCAGAAACCGTATTGTCTAACAATTGCGGCGAGCGATACTTCGGGTGGCGCAGGCATTCAAAGAGATTTGAAAACCTTCCAGGATATCGATGTTTACAGCTTTTCTGTGATAACTGGAATTACTGCACAAACTTTTGAAAATGTTTTTTTTGCAGAATCTTTAGAAAAAAATCAAATTGAAATTCAGCTTAAAACTATTTTGGATAACTTTCCAATTTCTGCTACAAAAATTGGTGTGGTTTTCAATCAAAAAATAATGAAGTTAATTGCAAATTATTTGACAAAATTTCAATTAAAAAATATCATAATTGACCCAATTATTTTAGCTTCAGACGGCACAAAATTCCTGCAAAATTCTGATATGAAATATCTGAAAGAGAAATTTTTATTGCTTGCGGATTTAGTCACTCCAAATATTTCAGAATTAGAAATTTTATCAGAAAAAAATATTAAATCTGAAAAAGATATTATTTCAAATGCAAAAAAACTTTCTCAAAAATATCAATCTTCGATTTTTGTCAAAGGTGGACATTTCAGAAAAAATCGGAATATCATAAAAGATTTTCTGATTACAAATAATTCTGTAGAAATTTTTGAAAGTCCGAGAAAAAAATTATCAAAAACTCACGGAACAGGATGTGCAATATCATCGGCTATAACGGCATTTCTTGCAAAAGATTTTTCCATCAAAACAGCAGTTCGGGAAGCAAAAAAATATTTTCTTGCAAAATAGATTGACAAAATTTTTCAGGAATTTTCTTGTGTAAGAAAATGAATAAACACGAAATTTACCGAAAATTAGTTCATCTCTTTGCAATAATTATACCTGTTTTATATTATTTTGTGGTGAAATCTGATTTCATTTCAATCTGTATTTTATTGCCAATTGCACTCTTTTGTGTGATAGTTGATGCGGCTCGGATGGAAAATCCGGAATTGAAAAACAAATTTTTTAAGGTTTTTGGAATGATGCTGCGTGAGCACGAAAGCAAAGGATTGACAGGAGCTTCATATTTACTCACATCATCAATTGTGGTTATCGCATTACCGATTAAGGAAATCACATTTTTGGCAATTTCATATCTTGTTGTCGGCGACACACTTGCATCATTAGTCGGATTGAAATTTGGCAAAAGAAGAATTGTCAGCACGATGAAGACGGTCGAAGGACTGATTGCGTCATTTATCGGATGCACAATTTGGGGATTAATATTTAATTCATATTTCTTCGAAACTGAATTTCGACTTCATCAATCGATAATTATATTCGGCGCTATCGTCGCATCGATAACTGAAGTAAGCAATTTGCACATAAACGACAACATAAGCATTCCAATCATTTCTGGATTGGCGATGTCATTGATTTATTTAATTTTGTAAGGAGATTTTATGGATTTATCATTTGTAATTCCGGTTTTCAATGAAGAAAAAAGTTTGAAAGAAATTCATCAAAAAATTTTAGAAAATATCGGAAATAAAAGTTATGAGATTATTTTTATCGACGATGGAAGTACGGATGATTCTTATCGAATTCTTCAGGAAATTAAAATTTCCGATGATAATGTTCAGATTATTAAATTTCGAAGAAACTTCGGAAAATCAGCTGCTTTGCAAACTGGTTTTTCTAAAGCGAAAGGAGATATTCTCTTTACTTTGGATGCAGATTTGCAAGATGAACCGAGCGAAATCCCAAAATTTATAGAAAAAATAAATGAAGGTTTTGACCTTGTTACAGGTTGGAAAAAGCATCGCAAAGACCCAATTACAAAGACGATTCCATCAAAATTATTTAATCTCGTGACATCAATTATCTTCAAATTACGATTGCACGATTACAATTGCGGCTACAAAGCATATAAAAATGAAGTTGTAAAATCCATCAGTGTTTACGGTGAATTGCATCGTTATATTCCAGCTTTAGTCAAAGCAAAGGGTTACAAAATTTGCGAAATTCCAGTTAAACATCATAAACGGAAATTCGGAAAATCAAAATATGGCGCGAAAAGATTGCTTCGTGGATTTCTCGATTTACTGACCGTAATGATGATTACAAAATATGAAAGAAGCCCACTTTATCTCTTCGGACTTGGCGGAACGCTCATATCATTTTTGGGATTAATAGTCACGCTTTATTTAACAATCGGGAAACTTTTCTTTGGGATGGCATTGAGCAATCGCCCATTACTTTTTCTGGGAGTTTTATTAATCGTAGTTGGTGTTCA
>JACNJR010000057.1 GCA_014382495.1 Candidatus Cloacimonadota bacterium
GTCGAGGTCAAACCTCAGGTCTATCATTAAGTTAGATCTTTGCCATGGGCAGTGTCTTCCCGACACTGCCTTTTTTTTATTTTCCATTGTTCATTTTTTAATCTTCTTTTTCTTCTCTTTTTTCTTTTTTCCTTTTTTTACTTCTATAAAATCATCTACTTCAAAATCTTCCCAATATTTTATTCGTGCTTTACTCATATCTTTTCTTTTCATATTTCCACCATTGGGTTTGAGTTTGGCTCTTAGAGGGGCTAATTTTTTGTCAGTATATTAAGATTCTAATTTATTTTTTATTCTTTCTAATTTTTCCTCTTTTTCTTTAATTTCCTCATCTGTTAACTTATTGTTTTTCTTATCAATTTCCAATTCTTCTTTGAATGTTTCGTATTCATTTCGATAGTATAAGTAGTCTGAGGTCAACGTTTCAGTTACAATTGGTAACCCAGCAACAGCAATTAGTGCTACTAAATTAAATAATAGACCTAAAAAGAACCACCCCAGACCATCATAGCCCTTTTTGGAAGCAACATAACCACTAAAATTACCACAAATAAATGAGTATGCTATTAAAATTATTATTCCTATTGTTGTAAACATTATTCATTCTCCTTTCTTTTAGTTTTTTTGAACTGTGTAAATTTTTGTTTAAAATTTTCTTATTCATAATTAAGATTATTGGCTATCTGATTTTGACATTAACATCTTAAACCATTTCCCAAAATTTATATGAGCGAAAAAATATCTTTCCTAAAAAAACTTGTCAAATCTTTATGAAGAAACTGCGAAATAACCCATTCACCCATTCACTCATTCACCCATTCACCCATTTACTAATTTACTCATTCCCCAAGAATCACTCTTCCCCTTCGCGGATAACCTTTATCGCATCAATCTTCGTTGTGCGATATGCGGGGATAATTGTTGTAAGCAAACTAATAATCAGCGAAACACAAGCCACAATTATCAAATCAAGAATTTCAATCTTTACAGGAATGGACTGGAATGGCATTCCGGCAATTGGAATTTTTATAAAATGCCATCTTATTTGAGCGAACAAAAGTCCGAGCGAGACAACCAATCCCGAGATAGTGCCGATTAGTCCGATGCAAATCCCATTTATGATAAAAATTTTCATAATATCATTTGATGTGGCGCCAAGCGATTTCAAAATCCCAATATCTTGTTTTTTCTGCGAAACCATTTTAAGATAATTCCCAATCATATTGAAAGCAGCGACGAGAAATATCAGAATGAGAACGAGAAACATCACCTTTCTTTCAAATTTTATTGCGGCAAAAAGATGCTTTTCAAATTGTCGCCAATCCTGGACTTCGAAATTTTCTCCCAATTTTTCGCTGAGATTTTTTGCAATTTTCAGAGAATTTTTATGAGATTTTGTTAATATTTCGAGAAATGAGATAGAATTTTTCATTCCTGTAAAGTGCTGCATAGTCGATAAATCTGTGAATGAATGTTTCATATCATATTCAGGAATTCCGGTTGAAAATAATCCAACGACTTTTAGATTTTTGCTTTTCGGGATAAGCCCAAATGGAGTTGGCTGGTCAGCGATTGGCGATGTAAGCGTAACGATGTCAGTTAAGTTCACGCGAAGATGAGCTGCCATACCCGAGCCGAGCAGAATGCCATTTTTCATATCTTCCGAAGTCGGATTTCCAATGAAAATGTTTCGCAAAAGAAGAGTTGTTCGAAGATGTTTTTCCAGTTGAATTCCTTGGCAGATTGTGCCGCAGACATTCTGCTCATTTGTAAGCATAAGTTCTGCTTGACAGACCGGACTTATTCCATCTACATTTTCTGAAGAAATTTTTTGGACAAGGTTTTTCCAATTTTTTATCGGATTGTAATCTTTGTTGAAAATTTTTATTTCAGAATGAAGTCCGATTATGCGATGAATAATATCATTTTCCAATCCATTCATTACAGACATTACAACAACCAGCGCAAATACACCGAGGAAAATTCCGATAACGGAAATCAGATTTCCGAGCGCAAATCCTTTGTGATGTTCGGATTTTAGATATTTATATGCGAGTTTGATGTGGTACATTTTAGATGTTTCGCATCTGTGGAAAGAAAATCACATCTTTGATTGAATGCGAATTTGTGAAGAGCATCACGATTCTGTCCACGCCCAGCCCGAGTCCACCAGTTGGCGGCATTCCATATTCCATTGCTTCGAGGAAATCTTCGTCAACTTCGCTCGCTTCCAAATCACCAGATTTTCTCTTTTCTGCTTGAGATTCCAATCTTGCTCGCTGGTCAATCGGATCATTCAGTTCTGTAAAGGCGTTTCCAATCTCCAGACCAGCAATAAATACTTCAAATCGCTCGACAATTTCTAGATTATCCGGTTTTGATTTTGCAAGCGGAGAGACCTCTTTTGGAAAGTCAATCACAAAGGTTGGCTGAATCAAATTCGGCTCAACAAATTTCTTAAAAATTTCATCAATAACTTTTCCGTAAGTTTTCGTATCAAGTTCAATCTCATTCTTTTTGCAGAATTTTAGCATCTCGGCAAGAGTCATTTTTTCAATATTAATTTTCACATATTCCTGAATTAAAGATGAAATTGATGCTCGTTTCCACGGTTTTTTCATATTGATTTTCATTCCGTCATACTCAAATTGAAGAGTTCCACAAATCTCATTTGCAATTTCGGTCAGCAACTCTTCGACAAGATTCATAATGTCGTTATAATCTGCATACGCCTGATACAGCTCAATCATCGTGAATTCGGGATTGTGCATTCTGTCCATTCCTTCATTTCGGAAGTCCTTGCAAACTTCGTAAACTCGCTCAAATCCGCCAATTATGAGCCGTTTCAGATAGAGTTCATCAGCAATTCTGAGGTATAAATTCATATCAAGTTTGTTATGTTTTGTGATAAATGGCTGAGCAGCAGCACCGCCATATTGCGGCTGAAGAATCGGAGTTTCTACTTCGATGAAATTTCGTTTATCGAGAAATTCACGCATCATTTTAATGATTTTTGTGCGTTTAATAAATGTCTCTTTCACATCAGGATTAAGAAGCAAATCCAAATAGCGCTTACGATAGCGAAGTTCTTTGTCAGCGAATTGGTCGTAAATTACCTTTTTTCCGTCAATCTCTTTTTCTTTCACAACTGGAATTGGGCGAATGGATTTTGTGAGAAATGTTATTTCATCTGCATAAAGTGAAAGTTCGCCAGATTTTGTATAGAAAATTTTTCCGAAGATATTTACAAAATCGCCTAAATCGGATTGCTTGAAAATTTGATAATTTTTTTCTCCGACATCATCTTTTCGAGCATAAACCTGAATTTTACCAGATTTATCTTCAATATGAAAGAAACTGGTTTTTCCCATTTTTCGCAGAGAACGAATGCGTCCGACAAGTTTAACACAAATTTCTGATTTCACAAATTTATCAGCATTTTCAAAAATTTCTGCGATAAGGTGACTTCGTTCTGCTTTTGAAGGAAATGGATTTACGCCTAATTCCGCCAGTCGTTTTAACTTCTCTTTCCTTGCGTTGATTAATTGATTTTCGTTTTGCATTTTAATAACCTAACTTAAATTTTTTATACATTATTTCATCTTCAAAAAAGCGTTAATAAAAAGGTCAATATTTCCATCCATAACAGCTTGCACATTTCCTGTTTGAGCATTTGTGCGATGGTCTTTTACCATTGAATATGGATGAAACACATAAGAACGAATCTGACTTCCCCACTCGATTTTTTTCTTTTTATTTTCGGCTTTTTGCTTCTTTTCATCCTGAATTTCCTTAAAATGCTGATAAAGTCGCGCCTTCAAAATTTTCATTGCGTAATCTTTATTTCGAAATTGTGAGCGTTCAGATTGAGATTGAGCGACGATATTTGTTGGCAAATGCGTAATTCGAACAGCGCTTTCCACTTTATTGACATGCTGTCCACCAGCACCACTTGCGCGAAAAGTGTCGATTCGCAAATCATTATCATTAATTTCAATATTTATTTTATCATCTACTTCTGGATAGACAAATACCGATGCGAAAGATGTATGGCGGCGTTTGTTTGTATCAAATGGCGAAATTCGCACAAGCCGATGCACTCCGCTTTCTCCTTTCAAATATCCATAAGCGTATCTCCCTTTGAATTCGAGAGTTATACTTTTTATTCCAGCTTCATCACCAAATTGTTTGTCGAGAATTTCTGTTTTGTAATTTTGTGTTTCAGCCCAACGGAAATACATTCGAGAAAGCATTTCAGCCCAATCGCATGCCTCAGTTCCACCAGCGCCAGAATGAACGACAAGAATTGCGTCGTTTTTATCTGCCTCATCGCTTAAAAGCAATTGCAATTCTGTTTTTTCAATAAACTTTTGAATTTGAGATATTTTTTTTTCTGCCTCAGTTGCTAATTCTGAATCATATTCTTCATCAAGCAATGTGCGAAAAGTTTCCAATTCTCCCTGATAATTTGTAATCGTTTCAGACAGGTTCCTTGCTTCTTTTAAATCGCTAATTCTTTCCGTTATCTTCTTTGCATTCTCTTGGTCATTCCAGAAATCTGGAGCAGACATCTGTTTTTCTAACTTGGCAATTTCTTTTCTATTTTCATCAGTTTCAAAGATACCTCAGCAATTCAAGCAATTTATCTTTGACTTTTTCTGTTTCTTTTGAAAATAAATTTATATCCATTTAATCTCCTAAAAAAAATCTAAAACAGTATTTCCGGAAGCGAATAATGTTTCAATTCCAGATTAAAATATCTATCGGTCATCGTTGCGATGAAATCCCGAACCTTCTCTTCTTCGCAAAAATTTTGACAATACTTATCACTTTTATGATTAAGAAAATGAATAAATATTTTTGAATCGCTTCTCTTTTTTGCCAAATCAGAAAGGTATTTATCAAAAAGAGCAATCATTCCGCGTCGAATAGAATGTTTGGCTTCCTTGATTTTTGGATGAGTATATATCTTTTTGTAATTGAATTTTTTCAGTTGATAAAGCGCATCGGATGTCGCTTTGTCAAACGCAACATAATCTTTTTTGTAACTATTTTCAATCACACTTGTCACGAGCGAGTTCACAATTTCATCATTAGTGGAACCGAGTTTTTTAGTTGCATCTTTGGGAAGTTCATCACGAGTTAGGAAGCCAAGATGAATTGCGTCCTCGATATCTTGCCCGATATATGCGATGGTATCAGAAATTCTAACAACGCATCCTTCGAGTGTAGCGGGAGTTATGGTTCCATCTTCTTTTTTCATTTTCGTTATAAAATTTTGAATATCTGCTTCTTTCTTTTTTCTATTCGGCTGAATTTTTTCATCGTGAACTTCTCCATCATGCGAGATAATTCCATCTCTAACCTGAAAAGTGAGATTAATCCCATTTCCTTTATTTGAGATATGGTCAACGATATGCAAACTTTCGACATTGTGATGAAATCTTCCGATATTATGATTAAGACAGCATTCATCAAGCAGCTCTTCGCCATCGTGACCAAATGGAGGATGCCCAAGATCGTGTCCCAATGCAATCGCTTCAATCAATTCAAGATTAAGGCGAAGGATTTTTCCGATGCTTCTTGAAATTTGTGAAACATAAGTTGTGTGCAAACTTCGATTTGACATCTCCTCGTTGAACAAATTTGAGAAATAGATAACTTGCGTTTTTCCTTGATATCGGCGATATGCACCGGTGTACAAAATTCTATCTCTGTCGACAGCAAAAGAAGTTCGCAAATTTTTAGCTTTTTCAAAAGTGCTACGAAAAGCATCACTATTTTTTGTGGCAAAAGCAGAAAAGTGTTGCTCTTCGAATTGTAATGTTTCGCCAAAAAGTTCTTTCAAACGCTCTTCTTGTATTTTCATATTATTCAATTTTTTTTAAATTCTAAAAGGTAATTTTCTTTTACTTAACTTTTCCTTTCATACAATCTCCATATTTGATTTTCTGGCACGACAGACAAACCATTTTTCGATAAAATTGCAGCAGTCACTCCTTGTCTGTCAACTAATTTTTCTTTCAGATAAATTTTATTCAATCCGCAAGATGGACTTTTCTCTTTGAGAAGAGCATATTTGATGTTGAAAAATTTGCAAATTTTTAGTGTTTCTTCTGCACCTTTTCTGAATTTTTTTGAGACATCAACGCCGTCCAGATTTACAAGATTTGATGCGCCATTTATCGTATCATTCCCATCTCCAAATGTGAAAAATGATGCTGCTCGCGGAGTTGCCAATCCACCTAATTGCTCAGGACAGATGGGAATCAAATTGAATTTTATGAATAATTTTTCGAAATTAAAGTCATCGATAATTTTACCGTCATAACGACAATTTATACCCAATAAACAGGCGCTGATAAGTAGATTTATTTTCATTTTTAAAACTCTTTTTGAGCATAATTATTTGTCAATTTATTGACATTTTTTTTGAATATTTACGGAATTCAATTATGATTGAGAAATATAAAACTGTCTCAAAATCCAGCTGGAAAAAAATAACAATAAAGAATTCTCGATTTTTTTCCAAAATGTTTTATCTCTCAAAAAGGGAAAAAATCAAAAAAATTTTGGAGCAAACTGAACAGAATTACAAAAAACCGACTCATATTGTTTATGCTTACAGAATAATTGAAAATAACAATATAATTGAATTTTCAACAGATTCAGGAGAGCCGACAAATTCTTCTGGACCACCAATTTTGAAAGTCATAAATGGAAAAGAATTATTGAATATCTGTTTGGTTGTTGTAAGATATTTTGGCGGAACGAAACTTGGTGTAGGTGGCCTGATAAAGGCATATACAGGATCTGCGCAGATTGCGATTAAAAATAGCAAATTCATCACGAAGGAGAATTGTTCCAAAATTTATTTTAACACAAATTACGAAAAACTCGGAAATATTATTGAGAAAATTAAACGCGCAAACGGAAAAGTGAAGAATATTGAATATGGAAAAATGATAAAAATATCAGCAGAAGTTCCGGTCGCAAAATTGCAGAATTTTCCCAACTTTCGGAAAGAGAAAACTTGACTCAAAAAATCTAAATATAATTTCTGTGGAAAAAATTAGGAGTTAGAATGCCAAAAGTGAAAGATAAAAAAAAGAAATTTTCAATTTATACTTTTATTAGTATCATTGCCTTCATAGCGCTTATTTTCATTTTGCTAATTCCACGATTTTTTAATGTAAAAGAGCGCGAAAAACAGGAAGATTGCATCGCAAAAATGGAGAAAATTCATAACGCAATTGAAAATTATATGTCGGATAGAAGTCAGTCGTTTAATGGAGATTTGGTTGAGTTGGTCAGAACTGGCTATCTGAAGCACGCTTATGAATGTCCGGAAGATGGAGTTGGTGACAAATATATTGCAAGTGGAAATTTTGAAACTGGCGAAGTTGAAGTGAAATGCCCGAACGAGAAGGATTTTCCCGAACACAAATTAAAATAGTCGATTACATCTTGTAATATTTATTTCGCCAATCCTTGATATTTGCTTTTTCCTTTTCCTTTGTGAACCAAGAATTGTATGCCGCATCCTCTTTTCGTTTCAACATATTCGCTTTGAGCGATTCCTTTTCTTCTTCAAATTTTTCCATATCAGGTTCCTGAAATTCAAGCAATTTAGCAAGATAATAACCTTTTTCACCTTTATACAAATCGGAAATTTTTCCAACTTTTTTTAACGAAAGAATGATTTTTATAAGATCATTTTCTCTTCCAACACCTCTGATATAATTACTTTTCTTTGTAAGTTTTGCATTCACAATTTCAAGGTCATTCTTTCCAGCAATTTCTGAAAATTTTTCAGAACTGATATTTGCTGAGATGCTATCCGCGATATTTGCCAAAAATCCCATTTTTTTCTCCAGTTCAATTTTCGATTTTATTACATCTTTAACATTTTCAAATGGGTCGAAATGCTCTCCAATTTTATATGAAATCATCGCGATAAAATAGTCGCCTGAAGTGATTTGATATGGTTTTGAAACTTCATATTTTTTGTTAGAAAAGGCAAAATCAATCAATGTTTTATTTTTTCCAATTCCGGGAAGATATTGACTTTTTTCTGAAAATTCTGAGGTCTCTTTAATCTCATAATTAAAATTTTTTGCTACAACCTCGAAGCTATCTTCTTGGCACTGTTCGTAAAAATCAAAAGCAATTTTTTCAAGATTATTTCTCGTCTCTGCACCAACTTTTTCTTCCACCAAAATGTGACTTGCTTTAACCTCTTTTTTTTCCTCTTCGGAACGAATATCGGTAATCTTTATGATATGCCAGCCGAAACTGCTTTTGACAGGTTCAGAAATTTCGCCAATTTCCATTGAGAAAGCTGCTTCTTCAAATGCTTTGTCCATCTTTCCGTGTCCAAAAAATCCCAAATCTCCACCTTTATCTGCTGAAGGACAATCTGAATAATCTTTAGCCAACTCTGCAAAATTATCTCCATCAAGAACCATTTTGTAGATTTCGTCGATAAGATTTTCAGCAGTTTTAATATCAGCGGGACCAGGTTTTAACGGAATTTTGATATATTTCAATTTTCTTTGCGGATCCTTTTTGTAATCATCTTTATGCTCGTTATAATATTCTTTTTCCTCGATTTCTGTAACATTTACAGAATCGGTTAAATCTGTCGAAAACACAATAATATCTGCTGTCGCTTTCGTATTTTTGTCGGTATAATCTTTCTCTATTTCAGCATCAGAAACGATAACAGACGAGCTCACAAATTCCATTAATTTTTCGTATAAAGCCAGTTGCGAAAAATAACTTTCCAACCATAATTTTAGTCCAGTTTGCGGATTCTGCAATGCTTGATAGTATTTTGCATTATCAAATTTTCCATCTGTTTGCAAATTTGGATTTTGTTTTAACATTTCAGGCGGTTCATTAAGAATTTTATCAGCAATTTTTTTTGGAGAAATTTTCAGATTAAATTTTTTTATTGCGTTATCAAAAATAATGCTTTGCACAAGCTGATTCCAAGTTTGGTCATTTAATTCTCGATATGTTTCTGGATTGATTTCGCTACTTTCTGCATTTTGGACAAAATTATCGTAGCTATTTTTTAACATTTCGTGATATTTTTGATACTTAATTTTCTCACCTGCGATAACTCCAACATAATTTTTGGGACTGAAAATTTTTCCAATTCCCATAAGCGCCATTCCGCCGACGAATATTATCGCAATCGCCCAGATTATCGGACGCGCCATACTTCTCATTTTATTTAGCATAGAATCTCCTTTTGATATTTACAAAAAAGATTTCCTAATAAAAAATTAGGCAAGTTTTTCTGAAAAATAAATAAAATTTATTGACAAATTAAAGAAAAAAAATAGATTATGTCTTCAAATTTCAAAAAGGAATCTAATGGATAAAAATAAATTATTACATCGAATTTCCGAGAAAGAAGCAAAAAAAAGAGAAATGGATATGAAACTCTTTTATCGCAAAAGGAATAATGGACTAATGCCATTTCTCAATTCAGACGGCGAAGTTGAATGGTTAAAAAGAGAAAATTTTCGTATAATAACAGTAAAAAAGATAACAGATAAATCAAAAATTAACAATCCAAAACAACATAATTACAAGCGAAGAAAGGATGATGACATTGATTTGAAAACTCTGTTCTTCACAGGAAAAAGCAAATATTTCTTTTATGGAGCAAGTACTGTGACGGGAATAGTTCTGTTTATTATATTGGTATTTTTTATTTTTGGTAATTAATACTCGATTTTTTTCCCTAAATTTATTAATTTTTTTTGCAGCAATCCCTTTTTTGAAATTATCTCATCTTTATTAGAAACTAAAATCGGTTGTCCGTAAATTATTTTTGTTTCAGAAAATGGTTTCGGAATGATAAAATTATCCCAACTATTCAGAACCCACTTTTTTTTTGAATCACAAGAAGCGGGAATTATCGGTTTGCCAGTTTTATATGCGAGATATAGAATACCATCCTGAATTTGTTCTTTCGGCCCGCGCGGACCGTCTGGAGTAATTCCGATATCATATTTTTTTGAAGCACGAACAAGTTCGACCATTGCACGCATTCCACCTTTTTTTGTTGAACCGCGAACAGAAGTATAACCGAGTCCAGCCGCCGCTCTGGAAATGTATTCCCCATCTTGATGTTTTGAAACTAAAATTCGGATATTCTCAAATCGATGAGCGTATGACAGGGTCAAAAGGCGATTATGCCAAAAGGCGTAAATTACCGAGCCAAATTCATTTTTTGCATCGAAAATATTTTGCTTATTTATTCGCTTAATTCGCAAACTTCCAATGAGAAATTTAATTAGAATTGGACCGAATATTTGAGCTAATTTATTCTTTGTTTTCTGTTTCATAACTCATTGAATTAACAATTCTTGCGAGATTTTTTGATGTTTTTTTTGAGCCAAGTTTTTCTCGTAAAACTAAAAGTTCTTGCTTCATTTTTTGATATTTTTTTTCATCATTTAGAAGCAAGTTTATTTCGGCTGTTATTTTGTCAGAATTTGCATTTTTTTGAATTAATTCCGGCACAACTTTTTTCTTTAAAATAATATTTGGCATCGAAATCATCTCTATTTTTATCAAAAGTTTCGCAATAAAATATGAGAGAAAAGAAGTTTTGTAAACGACTATCATCGGCGTACCGATAAAACCAGTTTCCAGCGCAGAAGTTCCGGATTTGCAAATTACAAGATTACTATATTTTATCAAATCGTAAATCTCTTCAACAATATGAAGTTTAGATTTTTGCGACTCAATCAGTTCGGAAAAATGTTTATGAGAAACGCTATCAGCGCGGGAAATCAAAAATTCAAAATTGTTTTGACTTTGCAATTTTTTTATTGTTTCAATCATTTCGGGCAAAATTTTTTCAATTTCAATATCACGACTTCCCGGAAGAAATGCGAGCCACTTTTTTCCTTTATCCAACTTATATTTCTGCACAAATTCTTCTTTCGTAAACTGAATTTTCACCTCTTCAGAAACGGGATGTCCGATAAATTCTACATTTGCACCAATTTTTTCATATAATTTTTTCTCAAATGGAAAAATAACAGCAATTTTATCTGTATATTTTTTGATTTTATGAATTCGCTTCTTTTTCCAAGCCCAAACCTGCGGACTGATATAATACAAAACTGGGATCTGAAGTGTTTTCGCAATTTTTGCAATTTTGATATTTAATCCAGGATAATCAACCAAAATCACCAAATCTGGCTTTCTTTTTATTAATTCTGTTCTAATTTTTTTTATCACTTCAGAAAAAAATTTGAGATGTTTAATAATTTCTACAAATCCAATAACAGAGAATTTTTCAAATGGAAAAATCGGTTCAAATCCCAAGTTTTGCATTTTTGGGCCGCCAATTCCCCAAAATGTATAATCAAAATCAGATTTTTTTATCGCCTTAATAAATTCAGAAGTATGCAAATCCGCAGACCGCTCACCAACAAGAATAAAAATATTTTTCATAAAATCAAATTCTGAAATTCAATTTTTTCCGTCAAGATTACAGATAAAAATTCATTTTATAAAATTTTTTTGTATATTTCTTGACGAGTTTTTCAAGCACTCCCAAAAGTGTAACATAAAAAAAAGAAGCTGCGAGTTTCTACCTTGTAGCGCCGAAAGGTTGCTCACAAGGTCAAAAAAATGTGAATTTGATGAGCCGCAGTTGCTCATCATTTTTTTTGGAGGTATAGAATAACTTATTTCAAAAAAAGTTCTAGGTGGAGAAGTCCGCCTAAAAAGAAAAACAAAAGGAGAATTAATCATCAGATTAAAGTTCAAGAAGTTAGGTTGGTTGGTCCAGAAAAGGAACCTCTCGGCATAATGTCAACTCGGCAGGCACAACAAAAAGCCGAAGAATTCGGATTAGATTTAGTCGAAGTTGCGCCAAATTCTAACCCGCCAGTTTGCAAAATTATTGACTATAAGAAATTTTTATTTGAGGAATCCAAAAAGGCAAAACAGGCGAAAAAGAAGCAGAAATCAACTCAATTGAAAGAGATCAAATTTCGTCCACGAACCGAAGAGCATGATTATAATTTCAAGGTAAAAAATATTAAGAATTTTCTCGAGAAGAATTATAAAGTCAAAATTACCATTCAATTTCGTGGCAGAGAGATGGCTCATAAAGAACTTGGATATGACCTTATGAAAAAGCTGAAAGGGGAGCTGAGTGAGTTCGGAAGTTTTGAAAATAATCCCAAAATGGAAGGGAGATTTCTCATAGCTTTTGTGTCAGCAAAAAAGAAATAAAAGGGAGAAAAAATGCCTAAAATAAAAACAAGAAAATCTGCATCAAAGCGCTTTTCCAAAACCGCAAAAGGAAAAATAAAACGGAACAAAGCGTACAGAAATCATTTTATGACGAAAAAATCTAAAAAGCAAAAAAACAATCTTCGAAAAGGCGGTTTAATTGCTCATGCAGATGAAAAAAGAGTAAAAAAAATGTTGGGCTCGTAAGTTCAAAAGAGCGATATAAAATTTAGAAAAATAAGGAGTTTTTATGGCAAGAGTAACGAATAATGTAGCGGCGCGAAAAAGACGAAAGAAAATTTTGAAATATGCAAAAGGTTATCGCGGCAGCAGAAAACTTTATCGAAATGCGAAAGAAGCAGTTGAGAAGGGCTGGCAATATGCGTATAGAGATAGAAAAACGAAAAAAAGAAATTTCAGAAAATTGTGGATTATCAGAATAAATGCAGCCGTCCGTGAACATGATTTGAGTTACAACCAATTTATTTATGGTCTAAAAAATATGAATGTCGAACTCAATCGCAAAATGTTGTCAGAATTGGCAATTAACGACCCGCAGGCATTTTCTGGACTTGTGAAATCAGTTAAGAAAAAACTTAATGCTAAATAAAAAATGACATTAAAATCAGAAATTGAAAATATACTAAATCAAGCCCGAAAGGATATTTCTTCCTGCAAAAATTTGAGCGATTTAGAAAATCTGAAGGTAAAATTTCTCGGAAGAAAAAGTAGATTTTCTGAACTCTTAAAGCGGATTGGAAAATTATCTTCCGAAGAGCGCCCAATTATCGGGAAACTTCTCAATAAATCGAAAAGTGAAATTGAAAATATAATTGAAAAACGGCGAAATTCCTTCGAAAATACAGTCAACAATTCCGAGCATACATTTGATATTACGATGCCCGGTCGTCCGATCGAAATTGGTGCCAAACATCCTGTATTTCAAGTTTGGGAAGAGATTGAGGATATTTTTATTAGTATGGGTTTTGAAATTGCTGAAGGCCCAGAAATTGAAAATGAATATAACAATTTTGACGCGCTTAATACTCCAGAATGGCATCCAGCAAGGAATCTACAAGATACACTTTATCTGAAAAATGGGATGCTTTTGCGAACTCATACCTCGCCAGTTCAGATTCGTGTAATGAAAAATTTCAAGCCGCCGATAAAAATAATTTCTCCTGGACGATGCTACCGAAATGATAAACCTGACGCCTCGCATCTTCCGGTTTTCCATCAATTCGAGGCGTTAGTTGTCGATGTTGGAATTACATTTGCAGATTTGAAAAGCACACTTGATTCGTTTGTGAAAAGATTTTTTGGCGAGAAAATTCGCTCACGATTCCGTCCTCATTTTTTTCCATTTACCGAACCAAGCGCAGAAATAGATATGCTCTGCATAAATTGTCACGGCAAAGGTTGTAAATTGTGCAAAAATTCTGGATGGCTCGAAATGGGCGGCGCTGGAATGGTCGACCCCGCAGTTCTGGAAAATGTAAAATTCGATTCAGAAAAATATACCGGATTTGCTTTTGGGTTGGGAATTGACCGTATAACAATGCTTCGTTATGGAATTTCTGACATTCGAACTCTCTTCAAAAATGACTTAAGATTTTTGAAACAATTCGTCTAAAATTATGAAAATAAGTTATAATTGGCTGAAAAAATATATTCCGATAAAATTATCTGTCGAAGAATTTTGTGACAAACTCACAATGTTCGGTTTGGAAGTTGAAGAAATTATTAATCTTGAAGAGAAATTCGAAAATATTGTAATCGGAAAAATCATTTCAATTTCAAAGCATCCAAATTCCGACCATCTCTCAACTTGCTTGGTTGACATTGCAGAAAAAGAACCGCTTTCTGTAATTTGTGGAGCACCAAATGTTGGGAAAAATCAGACAGTTGTTCTCGCGAAAATTGGTGCAAAAATCGGAGAAATTGAAGTCAAAAAAGTAAAACTTCGTGGAATAAAATCTTTTGGGATGATTTGCTCGGAAAAGGAGTTAGGACTCTCAGAAAATCACTCTGGAATTATGATTTTGGATGAAAAATTCAATGCTGGTGAACCAATTTCAAAAGCTCTTAATTTGGCTGACAATATCATCGAAGTGGAAGTTACTCCAAATCGTCCGGATTTGCTCGGAATGATAGGACTCGCTCGCGAAATCGGAGTTATGATTGACGAAAAATATTCCAAACCGAAAATAAAATTTCAAGAATCTTCACAATTGACCTCCGATGCGATTTCTATTGAAATAAAAAATCCGAAATTATGTCCAAGATATTGTTGTAGAATTGTAAGAAATGTCACGATTAAATCCTCTCCAGATTGGCTACAGCAACGACTTCGCGCAATCGGATTAAGGTCAATAAACAATGTTGTTGATGTTACAAATTTTGTGTTGATGGAATATGGTCAACCACTTCACGCCTTTGATTATGATAAAATTTCCGGAAAAAAAATTATTGTTAGGACTGCAAAAAATAACGAGCAAATCGAACTTCTTGATGAAGAAAATTATAAATTAAAACAAGATAATTTGGTCATTGCAGATGCGGAAAAACCGATTGCTCTTGCCGGAATTATGGGCGGAATGAGTAGTTGCATTTCTCCGAAAACAAAAGATATTGTGTTGGAATGCGCGCACTTCGAGCCGAAAAATATTCGGACGACATCTTATTTGATGAATCTCGAATCTGACTCTTCGCATAGGTTTGAAAGAGGGACGAATCCGAATGGCTTGGAAGAGATTATCGACCGTGCTGCACAGCTTATTCAGCAAGTTGCTGGCGGAGAAATCTGTAAAAATATTGTAGATGTCTATCCTAAAAAAATATCTCCCCAAAAGATTTTTCTCCGAACCAAAAGAGTTAATGATATTCTGAATATAAATCTAAAATCTGAGAAAATTAAATCTTTTTTGCAGAAATTTGAATTCACTATTTCTGAAAAAAACAACGATTTTGAAGTCACAATTCCGACATTTCGTCCGGATATCGAACGAGAAATTGACCTAATCGAGGAAATTGCAAGGCGCTATGGATATCAAAATATTACTTCAACTGCGTCAATTCCGCAAATTGAAAATCGGCAAAAACGGCTGACATTACGAGCGATAAAAAATCATCTTGTGAAATTAGGATTTTTTGAAGTATGCAATCTCAGCTTTTCTGGAACAGATGTTTTTGAAAAATTGAATTTGTCAAATTCAGATTTTAGAAGAGAAACCGCAGATATGAAAAATCCGCTCGGCGAACAATTTTCTATTTTAAGAACAACGCTTATTCCAGATTTATTAAGAAATGTCGCGACAAATCTATCGTATAAATTTGAAGATTTCAAACTTTTCGAGATGAATAATGTTTATTTCAAAAAAGATGAAAAATCATTTTTAGAAAAAACTTTTCTGACAGGCACAATTACCGGAAAATTTAATTCAGAATATTGGAATGTGCATCCCGACAAGCCATCATTTTTTGATGTTAAAGGAGTTGTAGAATCCATTTTGGAAATTTTGCACATTCCGAAAATAACCAATTATGTAAAATCAACCGAGCCATATTTTGTAAAAGAACAATCCGCTGACTTGATTTTTGGCGACGAAAAAATTGGCTCATTTGGAGTTTTATCGGACAAAATTTTATCAAAATTTGAGATAAAAACATTCACCTTATTATTCGATATCGATTTGACAAAATTGCTGAAACATATTTCTCAAGATGAAATCGTATATTCAGAAGTGATAAAATTTCCACCTGTTTTGAGAGATATTGCATTAATTTCGGCACAAAATATTTCAGTTTCAGAAATCGAAAAAACTATCAAATCACTCAATTCGGAAATCATAAGAAGTGTCTCTCTTTTCGATGTTTACGCAGGTAAGCAAATTGAAAAAGGGCATCGAAGTTTGGCATTCAGAATCACTTTTCAATCTGAAAAATCGACTTTAACTGATAATTTTGTTGATAAATTATTTGACAAGATTGTGAGAAAATTATCATCTGACTACAAAATAAAATTGAGGAAGAAATGATGAAATTGGATTTTCTTGAAAGAATTGAGACGAAAATTGAGCGATTGATTTCAAAATATAAAATTTTAGAAAATAAATATGAGCAAATATTAAAGGAAAATAATGGATTAAATAATAAAAATAAGGAACTGTTGTTTGCCAATGAAAAATCAGCGAAACAGATTGATGAATTTCAAAATAATATTGCTAAATATGAGAATCAGATTGCTGATTTGAATGATAAGTTAGCGCAAAAAATGAGCAAATTGTCAGATTATTCTGAACAGGTGACAGCTATCAACGGCAGGGTAGATTCGTTACTTTCGTCGATTGACGATGTGTTGTTTGCGAAAGGACAACCTAATGCAAATGAAAATTGAGAATAAAAATGAATAACATTTCAGTAAATATTTTTGGAAATGAATATTCAATTGCCGGAGATGCAGAATCTTCGGAAATAGAAAAATATGCCAAATATCTTGATACAAAATTAGCAGAATTATCCGCAAATACTGATATCGATTCTAAATACAAACTCGCGATTTTATGCGGATTGAATATCATCGAAGAAATGTTCGAAAAGAGAGAGAAAATCGATAACATTGAAAAACGATTAGAAAAAGTTTCTCGGTTGTTAGATTCGTATGTAGATTAAAATATTTGCTATTCTGCAAATCAGATAAATTTGTAAAAAGGTAGTTGATAGTAACTTAGATTAGATATTTCAGTTCTTTCAAAATGCCTGCCCAGTTTGTGATAACAATGTTGTTTTGTGCTAATTATAATTAAATTGGATTTTCGATTAGATGTGTAGTGAATGCCTTCATCGCAGTTGGACTCATAAAGCATTTATAGAATTTCCTACTTTGAACTTAGGTTCAAGCGGATTGTTACACGGCAAGGGCAGGTCTTTGGAAAGGGTGAAATATGTTAAAAGAAATTCTTATTCCGATTCTGTCGATAATTGTTGGACTTGTTTTAGGTTGGTATATTTATCGCATAATCGCAAAAAAACAAATCAAAAATGCACAACTTGAAGCGAAAAAATTAAAAAAAGATGCACATTCTGAAGCAAAGGTTATAAAAAAAGAGGCAGAATTAGAAGCGAAAGAAAAATGGTATACACAAAAATCAAAATTAGAAAAGGAAATCGAAAGTAAAAAAAGCGAACTCAGAAAACTGGAAAATGACTATAATAACCGAATTAGAGAAGCAGAAAAACGGTTTGATAAGTTAGACCGAAGAGAGCAGTCAATTCTCGATAGAGAAAGTCATCTTCAGCAAAAAGACAAACAGATTAAACAGGAAGCGGAAAAATTAAAAGAACTAATCGAAGATGAAACAAGAAAATTAATGAGTATTGCCCGAATGAGTCGCGAACAAGCAATCGAAGAGCTATTGAAACGATTTGAAGAAAAGGCAAAAGCAGATGCCGCAAAAATGCGAAAAAAAATTATCGACGAAACTAAATCCAATGCTGAGCAAGAAGCGTTAAAAATTTTGGCAACCGCAGTCCAAAGAAGTGCTGTTGATTATGTTGCTGAATCAACCGTCTCTGTCGTCTCCTTGCCGTCCGAAGAGATGAAAGGTCGAATAATTGGCAGAGAAGGACGAAATATCAGAATATTTGAGGATAAAACAGGAATAGAAGTAATCGTTGATGATACGCCGGAAGCGGTGATTCTGTCGGGCTTCGATCCGATTAGAAGAGAAATCGCGAAAAGATCTCTCGAAAAACTCGTCTCCGATGGAAGAATTCATCCAGGACGAATCGAAAGTATCATAAAAAAAACCGAAGATGAAGTTGATAACATAATCGTCAAAGAGGGAAACAAAACTTGTCTCGATATTGGAATTCATAATCTATCAAAAAATTTAGAGAAGTTGATTGGACGTCTAAAATTTAGAACAAGTTATGGCCAAAATGTGCTCAAACACAGTATCGAAACTGCGACAATTTGTGGAATACTTGCTGCAGAAATTGGTTTAGATCAAAATCTTGCAAAGAAAATTGGGCTTCTGCACGATATTGGGAAAGCTGTTGACCACGAAAAAAATGGTTCACATCCGCAACTCGGAGCAGAAATTGCAAAGCGAGAAAAATTATCAAATATAATCATAAATGCAATTGAAGCGCATCACGAAGATGTCGAGCCAGAAAGTTTGTATGCGGTTCTTGTGCAAATTGCGGATGCTGTCTCGGGTTCTCGTCCGGGAGCGAGACGAGAGACACTTGAATCGTATCTGAAAAGATTGGAAAAACTTGAAGAAATCGCTTCATCTTTTAGCGGAATTAAAAAATGCTATGCTATTCAAGCTGGTCGCGAGGTCAGAATTATGGTCGAACATAAATTAGTTGATGATGCGATGGCAGAGATGCTTGCTTCAGATATTGCAAAAAAAATCGAAGATGAACTTCAATATCCTGGACAGATAAAAGTAACTGTCATTCGAGAAGTACGAAAAACCGCGCAAGCAATGTAAATTCTGAAAATTATGATAAAAATATTGTTTATCGGAGATATTTTTGGAAAACCCGGAAGAAAAGTCATTTCTGGCTTAATTCCTCAAATCAGAAAAGATGAGCAAATTGATATTGTAATTGCAAATGGCGAAAATCTTGCTGGCGGTTTGGGAATTACGCCGAAAACTGCAAAGCAAATGTTCGATATCGGAATCGATGTTTTTACGAGCGGAAATCATCTTTGGGATAAGAAAGAAATTATCAAAATTTTACCAACAGAAAAAAGAATTTTGCGTCCAGCAAACTATCCACCGACAGTTCCTGGAAACGATTTCTATATTTTTGAAACTTCTAAAAACATCAAAATTGCAATCATAAACTTTTTAGGAAGAATTTTCACAATTTCTGTCGATTGCCCATTTCGTACTGCTGATAAATATCTCGAAAAAATTCGTTCAGAAACCGACATCGTATTTATTGATTTTCATGCAGAAGCTACTGCGGAAAAAATGGCATTTGCCTGGCATCTTGACGGAAAAGTTTCAGCAATTGTCGGAACGCACACACACATTCAAACCGCCGACGAAAGAATTTTGCCGCAAGGAACTGCGTATATCACAGATGTCGGAATGACCGGTTCGCACGATTCTGTAATCGGAATCAGAAAGCAAGATGCACTTGCGCGATTTATCAATCGAATTCCGGCAAGATTTACTCCGGCGAAAAAGAATCTCAAACTGAATGCCGTTCTGATAACAATTGATGAAGGGACCGCAAAAGCGAAATCAATAGAAAGATTATCAATTCCTTTTGAATAATTTATGGAAAAAATTTTAAGCGGAAAAAAAGTTTCGAAAAAAATTCTTTCGGAATTAAAAGAAAAAGTATCAAAACTTTCAGAAAATAGAATTCATCCTAAACTATCTATTTTTATGATTGGAGATAATTCTGCGGCTGAATATTATTCACAAAATATCATCAAAAAAGCGGGAAAAATTGGTATCCAAACAGAACTTTTGCAACTCGCTTTTGAAATCAAAGAAAAGGAATTAATTGATAAAATCAAATTAGCAAATCGTAATCCTAAAATTTATGGAATTATTCTCCAAATGCCTTTGCCAAAGCATATTCAAGGCGATAAAATAATTTTGGAAATTTCTCCCCAAAAGGATATTGACGGAATGCATCCGCTGAATGCCGGGAAATTATTGCTCGGGAAAGATTGCTTTATTCCGTGTACTCCCGCCGCAGTTTTGGAATTGCTAAAATTCTATCAAATTGAAACCGACGGAAAAAAAATTGTGATTATTGGGCGAAGCAATATTGTCGGAAAACCGCTCGCAAACCTTCTTTTGAGAAAAAATAAATATGCAAATGCTACTGTAACAATTTGTCATTCACATACAAAAAATATAGAGAAAATTACAAAAAGTGCAGATATTCTGATCGCAGCAATCGGAAAAGCAAATTTTGTTACTGCAAAAATGATTAAAAAAAATTCCATTCTAATCGATGTCGGAATCAATGAAATCAAAACTAACGACGCAAACGGATACAAATTTGTCGGCGATATTCTATATGAAGATGTTTTTGAAAAAGCAAAAGCAATCACTCCAGTTCCTGGCGGAATCGGTTCTATTACGACTGCTACGCTTTTATCCAATGTTGTGAAAACAGCAGAAAATAGAAAAAATTCCTAAATAAAGATTTTTTATTGACAAAAAATAATTCATAAAAATTTTTGGTAAAAGTCGGAGGTATAAATGATCAAAAGTAGGTATCTCGTTTTTTTGATATTTTTTGTTGTGGTTACATTAATCACAATTATGAGTTGTGGGCGAAAGGGAACATTGAATCCCAACAATGCTCCAACAATAGAAATTTCAGAATATAGCGGAATTTCAAGACCAGACACAATAGACACCGATTCGCTAATGTTTTCTGAAATTGATACACTTTTCGCTGGAGATATGGATTCTCTTTATGCGAATTTATTTTACCAAGAGATTTTCTGGAATGCTTCTGACAATGATGGTTGGATTGAAGGATACGCTTATCGAATCGGAACTTGGGATTCAACTGCAACCGAATGGTATTATGACAAAGCTTTTGGTACTGAAGTTAGTGATGAGGGGTGGGTTTTACACAAACAACCAAATGGAGAAATGGACATTTGGACATCTCCAAATGTTGTATCAGCAAAAGTATATTTCCCATCAACCGATACGACAGATTTTAAAAATAATTTTGGGAAATTTGAAGTAAAGTGTAAAGATGATCGCGGAGATATATCGAATACCGCAGCGAAATATTTTTGTACTTGGTCAGATATTCCGAGTTCAAGAGTATCAACTTCACAGGATAGAATTGACTCCTGTCGTGTCGGAACGGCGATTTTGTTTAAATTTAATGTTATGGATGATAATGACCCATTTGGTATGGGAAGCGAGGCCGCATATTTTAAGTATCGTTTGATGTATTATGAACGAATAGGTGCTGATACTTTGAGTGTTGAAGGATGTGGTGATCTTATTGACAGTACAGGATGGTTCTCGACAGAAAATTTAGAGGATACTGATGAAGTGCTTTTGATGGAAAATTATCCCGATGATGATGAATATAAAAATATCAAACCTATTTTGAGAGTAAATGAAATTGATGAAGTTACACAAATCCAGCTGAAAACAATTGATAAGGCCGGTCTTGAAGATCCTACACCTGATAAAATGACATTCTTTGTAAGAGGACACTTTACACCCGAAACCTGTCCGTTTATGAGTTCCTGGGCTTTAGCGGGTTATCCTCCAGAATATTATAATTTAAAAAATCAAGCTTTAAATATTATGCCACACATTTATGTGCTTGGTAAAAATACATACCTTACATATTTAGCAGAAGAAGAGGAAATCCCAAGCCAAATTTCAAATGGAGAATTTCATTATGCGAATCAATTCTATATGGATAAAAATGAAGAATATTCCGCAATTTGGTCTGATAATATTGAAATATATTTAAGGTGGGAATATTTGGGTGAATTTGAACATTCGAATACAAAAGAGAGAGAATATGTAGCACACACATATCATTACGATTCAAATCTTGATGAGTATCAACAATATTTCTGCGATATTGAGTTTATGGATATTCAATTAGACGGAACAACTGACGGACTACCACCACTCTCCCAAGAAATTGTTAGCGATGAATCGGGAGATTGGATGAGAATTCCAATTTATGAAGACCAGAACTGTAAATTGTTTGATATCGAATCCGGCGAACATACTTTCAAGGTTCGTGCCGTGGATTATCAAGGAGCGGTTGATCCGACACCCGAGAGTTTAGTATTTACACTTCATGAAAAAGTTGAAACTGCTGAAAAATCTGAAATTCTTGTTATAGATGATACAAAAGACGAAGATAAATTTTCAGTTGAAGATTCCGTTGATACATTTTATGAAGACCTTCTTGAAGAATATACCGAAGTTGAAACTTTTGATTTAGAAGATTTAACAGAGATTAAAACAAAAAATTCTGAATTGAGAAATGACGAATTTGCACCTAGTTTTGCTCCGTCAGATATACAAAATTACAAGTTTATTCTATGGCATGCCAATAATCCTAAATCATATTCTCAGTACAATATGATGAGTCAAGTTCGTGTAGTTCCGCATTATGATGTATTGAGATTTCACCTTGAAAGTGGTGGAAATCTTCTATTTACAGGTTGTGCAAAAATTTGTGACCCAATTACTGCACCGACAGATTTCTTGCAAGAATATGCAGGATTAGCAGACACACTCTCATCTTTAACAACAACATTGGAAAATGATTTTGGATTGTGGGGAAATCCGAACACTCAAAACTCAGTATTTGCTGGTGCAAATGGGAGTGGAGATTTTTCAGAAATTGATTCACTTAATCTTAACACTGAATTATATTTGATGAATCATCCATTTTTTGGTGATGCATATTTCCCAGAATATTGGTTTCCACTTATGCCTGATTTTTGGTTTGAATTAGGTGCTATTGGCAATGTCACATTCCTTAATTTAGCAAATGGAGAATCTATCTTTACTTGCATTCCATCTTCTCAATCTGCTCATGAACAATTTGAAGGTGTTTGTGTTGGAAGCAAATATCAAAAATCTGCAGATACAGGAATTGTTTACATTCTCGGATTTCCTTTATACTATATTGAACCAAATGATGCTAAAGATTTTATTGATAAAGTGATAACACAAATAGAGTAGTTTTATCTTATTATACAATCTTTTTAGGGCGATTTGCTTTTGCGAGTCGTCCTAATTTTATTTCACATACAAAAAAAGCCCATCCGCCAGATAGCGAATGGGCTTTCATTATATCATATTGATATTTTATCTCATCAATATCATCTTCTTAATTTGTCTATTATTATCTATCTCAAGTTTGTAGAAGTAAATACCATTTGAGAATTTCGATGCATCCCACTCAACTGAAGTTTGATTATCATCAATTGATAACTGATCAACAAGCTGTCCTTTGATATTGTAAATCTCAATCTTGGATTCTCTTACACCGACGGGTAATGAGTATGATATTGTAGTTGAGCCGCTGAATGGATTTGGATAGTTGCCGATTATTGTGACATTGTTGAAATTAAAATCAACTGGTAATCCATAATCATAACTAACATTGTCCGCTCCAAGAAGCGTCACATTATACGTAAATAACGAACCATTATTTATATCCTCAACAAAGTAATATTCCCCTGGCTGTGGCTCTGTACTAAACTCAAGTGTTATCAAATCTCCTGTGCCTTCAAGTGCATACATATTCATAT
>JACNJR010000032.1 GCA_014382495.1 Candidatus Cloacimonadota bacterium
ACACTGCCCATGGCAAAGATCTAACTTAATGATAGACCTGAGGTTTGACCTCGACCACATTTTTGACTATCTTAAAACTTTGTCAAGTTTTTTCTCAAAAACACAAAAAAATATGCAAATAAAACTTAAACAAATTTATCTACACTTTTTTTAGCAATATAATAAGAAAATCCCTTTCTTTGTAAATACGCAAGTGCTTTTTCGTGGCGCTCTTTTGTGTCATATTTCGCAAACCTATTTCTCTGCTGAGTAAGCAACCTGTCAGCCATCTCTATTTCTATATCATCTGATATGTGTTTGAAAATTAGTTCGTCAATAACCTCTTTTGAAATCCCCTTTTGCCGAAGTTTGCTAATAAGCAGATATTTTCCCTGCGGATGATGAGAAATCAAATCAAGAAGATAACTCTCTGCAAAATCCTCATCATTTATGTAGCCAAGTTTTTGGTATTTTTCAATCAACTGTGAAATAATTCCAGATTGGTAGCCCTTTTGTCGTAATTTTGAGACAATTTCTTTTTCAGTTCGCTGACGATATTTCAGATAATTTATCAGAACTTTTTCAGCTTCGAAAAAAAATATTTTTGCTTTTATTTCAGATAAATCGTTTTCGCCAATTTCCTTATTTACATAAAGATTCAGTTGCGGCAGGGCTATTTCCGAAAGTGCAAAAGCAAATTTTTCATCTATAAAAATATTGAAACGATTACGCTTTTTTTGCTTTTTTATCGCCGTTATCTTCATTCTTTTTGGGTTTGATCAATCCAAGTTCTGTTCTAACTTTTATATCGATTTCATCTCGGATTTTTTGATTCTCTTTTAGGAATTGAGTCGATTGTTCTTTCCCTTGCCCCAATTGCAATTTGCCATAAGAGAACCAAGCGCCCTTTTTCTGAACGATTTTTGTATTTACTCCTTCATCGATAAGCACCGCTTCGGGAACGACGCCTTTGCCATAAATCAGGTCGAATTTTGTAACTCTGAATGGAGGAGCAAGTTTGTTTTTCACAATTTTCGCCCAGATAGTGTTTCCAATAACTACATCTGTTTTTGTCTTTATGCGCGCACCTCTTCTGACTTCAATTCTGATAGACGAATAGAATTTCAGGGCAACTCCGCCGGTTGTCGTCTTCGGATTCATATATGGTGCCACGCCGATTTTCATTCTCGTCTGATTGATAAACAGCAATGAGCAGTTGGATCTATTGATAACGCCAGTCAGTTTTCGAAGAGCTTGCGACATCAATCTCGCCTGCAATCCTACATGCGACGCACCCATATCGCCATCAATTTCCACTTGCGGAACGAGTGCAGCCACAGAATCGATAATGATAATATCGACAGCATTGCTTCGCACAAGAGTTTCCGCAATTTCGAGAGCTTGTTCGCCCGTATCTGGCTGAGAAATCAACATCTCATCAGTATTTATTCCCAATTTTCTCGCATAGATTGGGTCAAGCGCATGCTCTGCATCAATAAATGCGATTATGCCATTTTGCTTTTGTGCTTCCGCTGCGATGTGCAATGCCAGAGTTGTCTTGCCAGAAGCTTCGTCGCCATAAATTTCAGAAATCCTTCCTCGCGGAATTCCACCGATTCCAAGCGCACCATCCAAACATAAAATCCCAGTTGGAATCACATCGACTTCAACCAACACATTGTCGCCCAATCGCATTATTGAGCCCTCGCCATATTTCTTTCTAATTTGGTCTACAGCAGTATCCAGAGAGACCGTGCTCGTATCTTTTTTCATATTTGCTTCTCCTTATTTTTTTGAAAATCTAATTATTTTGACTTAACGGAAACTTTTTTACAATTGAGTAAATCGGTCCAGAACTTGTCAATTGACTTTTGAAAAGTGTTAATTCTTTGCAAAGAATTTTTTCAGAAATTGGTTTTACATTTTTTAGAATTGCTTGCCAATCTTGATTTTTTGCGTATTTTATGCGACCGAGAGTTGTGTGCAATTTCAATGGTCTGTTTGATTTTTTAAAATTTAGTTTGGAAAGTTCAGTTTCAATTGCCTGAAAAATTTTCTTTGAAATTCCGCTCTCTTCAATCATTTTATACCAGATAAGTCGTGGACGATGAAAATTTGGAATTACTTCAATATTGTCAAATGAAATTGAAAATGATGAAAATTCTTTGACACAAATTTCAATTTTTTCATTCAAATTATCAATAATTTTTGGATTAGTTTCTCCCAAAAATCTGAATGTAATATGAAGATTTTCCTTTTCGACCCATTTCAGACCCTTTGGAATATATCTCTGCAAAATTTTGATATTCTCATAGATTTTTTGCTTTATCTGATTCTCAAATGTAAATGCAAAAAATAATCGCATTATCGTTTATATCCTATCATTTTCAGAAATTCTTTTCGCTTTTCTATATCTTTTTTACTCTCAATTCCTTTTGGTGAAAAGCCGTCTATCACGCCAAGAATTCCGCAACCCTGCTCTGTCTCAGCGAGAATTACTTCCACAGGATTTGCAGTTGCACAGAAAATATTCACAATTTCAGAACAATTTTTCAGATTGTTCAAAAAATTTATCGGAAAAGCATCTTTCATCAGAATAATAAACGAATGCCCGGCAGCAAGATTTTGCAGATTTTTCACTGCAATCTTAATTAATTTTGCATCAGTTCCATCTTTTCGTATCAAACGAGGTCCAGAAGCTTCGGAAAACGCAAGTCCAAATTTTATTCCAGGCACACTTGTAACCATAATTTCATAAATGTCCTCAACCGTTTTTATAAAATGCGATTGTCCGAGAATGATGTTAATCCCTTCTGGAAATTCTAATTTCACAGATTTTATCTTCATATTCGCTCCATAAAATTTATTCTCATATTTTTTATTTTCAAAATCTCTCAACTATTTGTCAAATTTTATCTACTTTTCATTGACAATAATTTTTTGTAACAATTTTCTGGAATGAAATGAAATCTGAAGAAAAATTGATTGCGAAAATTAAGAAAAATATCATTCCAAAGCATATCGCAATCATAATGGATGGCAATGGCAGATGGGCAAAACAGAGAAATTTTCCGCGCCTAAAAGGACATAAAGCTGGAGTTGAAGCTGTTAGAAAAATTGTTAATTCGGCTGGTCACATTGGCATCAAATATCTTACACTTTATGCTTTTTCCACAGAGAATTGGCGCCGTCCAGAAAGCGAAACCAAAGCAGTTTTGACGCTTATCGAAAAAACTTTGATGTTGGAGATAAAAAATCTTGCAAAAAATAACGTTATTGTGCATTTTATTGGCTCAAAAAAGGAATTGAGCAAGAGCTTCATAAAAAAAATTGATACTGCTTACCAAAAGACAAAGAATAATACCGGCTTAAATCTAATTCTTGCTGTTAATTATGGTGGAAGAAACGAAATTGTCGATGCTGTTAATTCGCTTATTGCAAGTGATACAAAAAAAATCACAATTGAAAATCTTTCAAATAATCTTTATACAAATAAATTTCCAGATCCAGATTTAGTAATTCGTACAAGTGGGGAAATTCGTATCAGCAATTTTCTTATTTGGCAATCGGCATACTCGGAATTATTGTTTACCGACACACTTTGGCCAGATTTTTCAAAAGAGGAATTTTTAAAAGCAATTTTGGTTTTTCAGAAACGAACGAGAAAATTCGGAGCGGTTAAATAACAACTTTCGTTAATTACAATTATCTTATCAGATTATGCCAAAAGTAAATCTATTTTAGATTCCACTTTCAACAGGAAATTCTTCGATAATTCCAGCTGAATATTGCAGAATTAACGCCGCATCATAAGAGGAAATATTTTCATCACCATTCACATCGCCGGCAATTATTTGATTTTCTGTCCAACCTGAAATAAGTCCAGCCGAATATTGCAAAGTAAGTGCAGCATCATAAGAAGTGACATTCGCATCGCCATTTACATCGCCGTAAATTACATCTGTATTTTGAGATATTGTAATTGCTTCAATACAGAAATTAAAATCAAAGGCAATGGGATTGAGCTCAATCCAAGTGCTGACAGTTTTTATAAATGCGCCTTTTCCTTCAACAATTGGTCCGTCATCGTGGTATGCCGCAGGTCCAGCTGACGAACGTTCGATTCGATAACCAACATAATATTCATTCGTTGTATCAATCGCAGAAAAATTTTCAAATATTATTTCAGTCCAACTTCCTTCGCTAAAACCAGTTATTTCTGTCTCAGAAATAAGAATTTCGCCGTTCCACATTTGTGTGAAAATTTGCCCATCAGCAGGATCAAAGGGAACCATAAATCTAATTTTAGAAATCACATCTTCTGCGAGTTGGCTCAAATCTTCATCTGCCAGACGAATTCCACAACTTAAACTCTGAATCAGTTGAAATGTTTCCGTCGGATCACCAGCAAAAGTTGTCGTCGTTTCATAAGGATATTCTTCCAACACAAAATTTATTGGGTTATTTTCCGTCGTTATCGTGATTTCTTCTGAATCAAAATAATTCTCTGACAAACTTACGGTAGCGATATAATCTCCGGGAAGAAGTCCGGGAATAGAAAAATCTCCATCCGAATTAGCATATCCGGATGTAAGAATTTGCTCATTTTGATAAATTGCGACAAAGCAGTTTTCTAAAGAACCTGCGCCCGAAACTGTTCCGGAAATAAATTCATAATCCTCGAGATCAAATTGGACATAAGAATTATTGGCATCGACATAAATTTCTTTCTGCTTATAAAAATATCCGCCGCCATCTAATTCGAGAACAGCGGTTGCGAGATAAGTTCCGTCGTGCATATATGGAAATTCAAAATATCCACTTGCTTCGGCATAACAGTCGTAATCTCTCAAACCTTCAAAGGTGATATATGTTCCTTCGGGATCGACATTTGCATCATTTACCCAGCCGGAAAGCACAAAAGGCACAGTTCCGCCTTCGATATTTACACAAGCGCTTGTAACTGTATTGAATCCTCCTGGCATACCGCTTGGAATATCATACCAACCATCAGAACTTCCGCCCCAACCATAATTCAGATGAAAAGTTCCATCTCCTTCGTTGTAACCATCGCAAATAATTGCGTGACCATATTCTGGAGTTCCAATAACTCCCAACATCGCTGGTTGAGCATCAATCATATTGTTTTGCAGAGTTGTATTTCCTGGATTGTATGAGCAATCAACGGCTGTATCAAAATCAAATCTATTTCGGAGTTGATATCCACAATAATAGACATGACTGCCCGAACCTTCGTATGAATAGCCCATATCGACAGAAGTTCCACAAGCATAATTCAGCGTCCCTTTCAAATGTTCTGTAAATTCATCGGCAGTTTCATAGCAATCTGTAACATCCCCAAGATAGCTATTGAGAGTTCCCCAAGTTGGAAAATCATAAGTTGCAGCATTGTTATCGATGTAAATGTATGGACTTGTATATGTTGAATAATAATCATCATAATCGCTGAAACTTACATCGCCAATAAATCTATGATAATGAATAATTTGAGCCATTGCCGTTGCGACACATCCCGTAACACTTCTCAAATCGTAGCCGGGATCAATCGGACAATACATATTATACGGATAGCTTTGATGCCATTGCGTCTCCACCCAACCGCCCGTAGGTGTGCTTCCTTCCGGCGGATACATACTGCGACTTCTGTTTCCGAAATATTCCATATCTTCATTAAGATATCTTTCCCACATCAAATTATTCTCGGTGGTCACTTTTTTATCTGTTTTTGAAATCGCTTGCAATCTTAATTTCATATCAGTTTTTAGCATTTGATATCCAATATTTTGAGGAATATCTTTCGGAATAAAATTATTTCTGAACGAATATGAAATAATCGGTGCAATATCAGAATCAGTTGAAATTGCGATAAAACCTTTTGGCTCAAGGTGAAAAACATAGGATAAAATTTTCTCATTTTCACTTCGTAATTTGTAAACATCATCAATTTCAAAACTTGATTTTTCCTCGATTTGGAGTTTCATCTCGGCGACTTTTTGTGCTGTTGTCAAATTTATCGATTTTCCAAACAGCCCAATTGACAAAGCCAACATTGCCGAAATTAAAATAATTTTTTTCATTGTGTATCTCCTATAATTTTTTAGCAAAAATGTGGTAATTCATTCTTTTTGTCAACATTTTAATAATATTTATTCTCTATTTTATCCCTGATTTTTCACCAAAAGTTTGTAATAATTTTTTGCTTCAGATTTTTTTATATTTTTATTTGGAATATCAGTCAATTCAAATTCAACGATATATCCATAAAGTGAAGTCGTGATTTTGTCACCTTTTTTTACCTTTTTTGATGGCTTTACAACTTTGCCATTAATTTGTACAAGTTCATTATCGCACGCTTTTTTCGCAATTGAGCGATGTTTCACAATGCAAAGTTTGTCCAACAAATTATCTATTCGCATTTTTTCCCTTTAAATTTTCCACAATGCAATCGCATTTTCCATCGATAAATTGCACATTTATTTTATCTGCAATTTGTAAATTTTTGATTGTGTTGACTATTTTTTCATTCTTTTTTGTAATGCTATAACCTCTTTTTAGAATTTTAAGCGGATTCAATTCCTCCAATTTTGATGCCAATATAATGAAATTATTTTGCTTCTTATTCAGATTTACCAAAATTAGATTTTGAAGATTTTCTTCGTAATTTTGGAAATAATTTTTCAGGTTTTCAAAATATTTTGAGCGAAATATTTGAACGAATTTGTTTTTCAGATATTCAAAATTTAGTTGAAAATCAACAATTTTTTTCAACGAATTATTTAATCGAAAATTCATTTCATCCAATTTCTGCATATAATTTTGAAGCAGATTTTTGGGATGATTTGTCTCCAATCGCAATCTAAATTCGCGGCATCTGCTTTGCCGAAATTGAATTTCATTTTGAATTATTGTGCTCATTCTTTGCGAAAAAGATGTGAGTTCATTTTGCACATTTTGCCTGTCCGGCACAACTAATTCTGCGGCAGCTGAAGGTGTTGGAGCGCGTAAATCCGCAACAAAATCAGAAATCGTAAAATCGACTTCATGCCCTACTGCGGAAATAATTGGAATTTCCGACTCAAAAATTGCTCTCGCAACAATTTCCTCATTAAATGCCCACAAATCTTCAATCGAACCGCCGCCTCGTCCAATAATAAGCACATCAACATTTTTCATCTGATTAAAAAATTTTATCCCTTTTACAATTTCTGCGGCAGCATTTTTGCCTTGTACTCTTGCAGAATGAAGAAATATTTTTACGGGAAATCTTCTGTTCAAAACATTTTTGATATCCTGAATTGCAGCTCCAGTTTTGGAAGTAACAATTCCAATTTTTAAAGGATATTTCGGGATTGGCTTTTTAAATTTCTCGTCAAATAATCCTTCTTTTTCAAACTTTTCCTTCAATTTCCGAAATGCGATTTCCAAATCCCCAATTCCAAGCGGTCGCATCTGACTTACATAAAGTTGATACTGCCCATTCGGCTCATAAACATTTATTTGTCCAAAGCAAATTACTTCCATTCCATTTTCTGGTTCAAACCGAAGATATTGATTATATTGGTGAAAAAATACGCACTGCAAATTGCTTTTTTCATCTTTCAGGGTGAAATAAAAATGATTAGAAGAATGGTGTTTGAAATTTGAAATTTCTCCTTTAATCCATAAAGCAGGAATGCTACTTTCGAGAATATTTTTGATGTGTTTGGTTACTTCGGAAACTGTAAAAATATTTTCTTCTTTCATATTATTTTTAATTGACTTTTGGATTTTTTATTGTCAATTTTTTTACCATTAAGGCATCAAGACACTAATAAAAATTTCATTCAAACTTGACGCAAATTTTAGATATTTTTTTAATATAAAAATGAAAAATAGAGCATTATCTATCTGTGATAGGATTTGAAATCCTGTTTGGAGCAGGATAGGAGACGGAAAACGGCGGAAAAAGTCAAAAGCGAAAAGTCAAAAGTATAAAATCAAAAAGAGATAAAAATCCAAATTTTAAATGTCAAATTTTAGGATTTAAACAGGATTTGAAATCCTGTTTGGAGCAGGATAGGAGACGGAAAACGGCGGAAAAAGTCAAAAGCGAAAAGTCAAAAGTATAAAATCAAAAAGAGATAAAAATCCAAATTTTAAATGTCAAATTTTAGGATTTAAACAGGATTTGAAATCCTGTTTGGAGCAGGCAGGTGCTTTTGTGGCTAAATAAAATATTTAAATGAAAAAAAGAATCGCAGTTGCAATGAGTGGCGGAATTGACAGCACTTTCGCAGCAATAATTTTGAAAGATAAGGAGTATAACATTTTTGGTGCGACTTTGCAGATGTTCTGTCAGCACTTTCCAAAAGATGCAAAAGGTGAGAATAACGACATCGCTTATGTAAATCAAATTTGCAATGCGCTAAAAATTCCTTATGTTTCCATCGAAACTTTTGAACAATTTAAAAAATTTGTTATTAATGATTTCTGCGAAAATTATCTAAAAGGCGTTACGCCAAATCCGTGCATCGTTTGTAATAAGCGAATAAAATGGGGTTTGCTTTTGGATAGAGTTTTGGAATTAGGCGCAACTCATCTTGCAACTGGACATTATGCAAATATCGAATTCAATCAAAAACGAAACAGATATCTTCTCAAAAAGGGAAATGACCTTCGTAAAGACCAATCATATTTTTTGTGGAATTTAAGTCAATTTCAACTTTCACATACGATATTTCCTTTGGGAAAATATACAAAATCGGATATTCGCCAAAAAATTCAAGAATATAATTTGCCAATTAAAAAAACTGAGGAAAGCCAAGAAATCTGCTTTGTTCCAAATGATGATTACAAAAGTTTCTTAGCGGCAAAATATCCAAAGAAAATTTCTCGTGGAAATATCATCAATCAGAAAGGAAAAATTATTGGGAAGCATAAAGGATTCCCATTTTATACAATTGGTCAGCGAAGAGGTTTGGGAATTTCTGCACCGCAGCCGCTTTATGTTCTTGAAATCAGAAGTGAAACTAATGAAATTGTTGTTGGTGCCAAAGATTTTTTATATCAAAATGAGTTGTATGCTGAAAATTGCAATTGGATATATTTTGATAAATTAGAAGGGCAGATTTCCGCAAAAGCAAAAATACGATATAATACTGAAGAAAAATCTTGCAAAATAATTCCTGAAGAAAATAGGATTAAAGTTGTCTTTGATGAGCCACAATTGAGTATAACGCCAGGTCAATCAGTAGTTTTTTATGATGAAAATTATGTGATTGGTGGTGGGATAATTTCTAAAAATTAAGATCTAAACCTTTTTTGTTTTGATTAAAAGAGAAAGCGGAATAAAAACCACATATCCAAGAACAAGAAGGATTACGCCAAAATTTGTGCTGCTATTCACAATTATAAAACCAATAATAATGATTAAAATTGCGAAAAGAAAAAGTATTAAATTTATTTTACCAAATATAAATCTTTCTTTTTTCTTAGTTTTCATTTTTACTTTCCTCCAATTTTTTTAGCATTTTTTCAGACAGCATTTTTGCTTCATCATCATTATTTATCTCAATTGAAAGCTTCCAATTTTCCTTTGCAGAATCTATCTTATCAAGTTTCCAAAAAATATTTCCGAGATGATAACAAGCGACAGAATCGCGAAATTCCCACGCAAGAATCAATTTCATCGATTGCAACGCCTTATGAAATTCGCCAAGTTTATAATACGCCCAAGCCACACTATCCCAAATAAAAATATTTTTCGGGTCGAAACTTATCGCCTTTTGCAGAATTGTCAATGCATAATTCAAATTTCTGTCATTTTCAACCAGAGTATACCCAAGCCAATTCAGCAAATTTGGATTTTCCGGGTATAATTTTACACCTTTTTCAAGAATAGCAATCTCACTTTCAAAATCTCCCAACTCCTTATAAGTTCGTGCCATCAGAAAATAGATATCGATTTTCGTGCTATCCTCTTTTTCCGCCTTTTGAAGATATGATAACGCCTTTTCGTAAAGTTCCTCTTCGATATAATATCTTGCAAACCATATTATTATTGAATAATTTTCATTTTTGCGATTTTCTAAAAATGTTTTAATCGAATCAATTTCATAATCGAGTTTCATCAAAATATGAGCTAAAAGATTGATTGAATAATCGTTAGAAATTTTATTTTTATCGATTTTTTTCAATATTTTTTTTGCCATTTCTAAAGAATCCTGTTTTGAATAATAATAAGCAATCGATGTTTGAATTGTAGAAAAAACAGTGTCATTTTTTTGAGAAATTTCGGATTTTTCTAATCGATTTAGTAAATCAATTTTGCCAATTTCTGTAGAGATATTTGTGATAATTGGAAGATTATTGAGAAGAATGTTGTCTGAAGTTAGTTGAGAAAAATAATCGAATGCTTGTTTATGCTTTTTTATTTCGAATTCGGTTTTTGCAAGAATTTCCAGAACTTCATCTCGAAGAATGGAATCGGTTTTGGCATCTTTTTTTAAAATATCTTTTCCATATTTAATTGTTTTTGCGTAATCGCCACACCTGAAGGCAGATACAAAAAAAATGTTTTGAGCAAAAGAATTCTGAAATTGCTCTTGAAAGAGGTATTCATTGTCTACAATTTTTTCATAATTGCCGGTAAAATAATAGGAAAAAAATAATTTTGACCTTACAGATTCCCAAACTTGTGGTGATTCATTTTTCAAATTTTCGTAGTATGGAATTGCCATTTCGTAATTATCATTCGTATAGAAATAATTTCCGAGCAAATTATTTGCTTGAATATCGTTCGGTTTCAGTGAAATAATTTTCTGTAATATCTCTATGAATTTTTTCTTATTATCTTGAAAACCAAATGCAAGTGCTACTTTATGAAGCAAGTTGATATTATTTCCAGCATATTTTTCAGCTTTTTTGAGATATTTTAATGCACTTTTATTTCGATTTTCCAAAAAAGCAATTTTGTGAAGGTCTAGATAAATTTCTCCTTTTTCATCAGAAATTTTTAACGCTTTTTTAAAATATTTTTTTGCATTTTTGTAATCATCAAGTTTGTTATAACTTTCGGCAATCATCCAGTAAACATCGGCTCTAATTATATCATTTTCAATTGCTTCTTTCCCAATTTCAATTATTTTTTCATATTCTCCGAGAAAGTAAAGTGCGGTAAATCGTTCATTCAAAATTTCAATAGAATTTGGATTGAGCTGTTGAGCAAGTTGTAACATTGAATCTGCTTTTGCATAATTTCGCTGCTCTAATTCCATCTCAGCAAGCGAGAAATAATAGTACGAATTTGATGCAAATATCTTGCAATTAATTAGTGTAAAAAATATTAAAAAGCCGCATCGAATAAGCGGCTTAATAGTTTTTGTTATCTTCACGAAAATTATAATTTTACAGAATATTGAATTGTAATTGCCCTATCAGGATTGGTATATTGGTTTCCGAGCAAATCACGAAAATGGATTTTGATAATCAGATTTTCTGCACATTGGAGATGAATTGCAGCATTGAGATAGCCGTTTCCTTCCCTAACATTAAAAGTATACTCATCCTCTTTTCCATTATCGTTGAAGGCACAATCGTACTCAGCAAATAAAGAAATCTGAGAATTTATACTCTTATCAATTCCACAAAAGAAGTTCAAATCCTCATCTTTATCATCTTTTTCTGAACTATAATTTAGCCCTAAATGAATACCGAGATTGCCTAAAAAATCAAAGTTTCGACTTGCTACAGCATAAAATCCTTTTGATTTAATTTCATATCGATTAACCTTGGTGCTATTAAGCGAATCGATGAAAGCACCATATCCACGAGAATCATAACCGATAGCAATTGCTGGCATTTTGGGAGATTCATCAAAAATACGATATTTGATAAATACGCAAGGAGAAGGATTCCATGCAGGAATTGAATCGCCCAAAACATATTCGCCGCCATATTCAATTCCAAACATCAATTTGGGAATTATACCAACGCCAGCGCCAAATGAAACTCCGCCATTTTTACAAATTGAAATTGGAAAACTGACTTCACCTTTTTGCAGAATTCCCGCTGTGGGAATATCCGTAAGTTGAGTTAATTCTTTAGAATACAAGGAGAATGCTAACATAAAAATCACCGAAAAAATAACACATTTTTTCATCTTTTCCTCCAAAATATCTTTATTAAAACAATAAAAAAAAAGTATATTTATTTTGTCAACTTTTTAAGATTTTTATTCATATTTTCGATAAACTCTGGAATATTTTCAATATTTTTATCTTTGAGTAATTGCTCCAAACTTATCCATAAAGGTTCACCACATTCAATGCAAATGATGTCTCGCTTGGCAAGATAAGTTACAATTTCTGGATAGATTTCCACAAGTTCTTCAATTGATTTTTCTCCATTAATCATAAATATCCTCAATGATTTTTTTCATCATTTTTTGTCTTCCATCTTCGATGAAGCCAAAACCATTGTGATGGAAATTTTCTTATTTCGTTTTCAAGCAAAGATGTGAGTTCTTGAGTATATTTTTTCACATCTAAATCTAAATTTTTTGTTTGTTTTAAGAATATTGGCTTTCCAATTTGGGCTTGCATTTTTCCATTTGATTTACGAAGGCAAGTTGCGAAAACTATTGGGCAACCAAGTTTCAAGGCAGTTTTGGCAATTCCTGAATATGTGGAAGCTGGTCTTCCAAAAAAGTTCACGAAGATGCCGCGCTTTCCAGCATTTTGGTCACCGAGCATCCCAACAATGTTGTTCTGTCTTAATGCTTTCACAATTCCACGAAATGCATGTTTTTTTGGAATTAGATGGATTTTATTTTGGGTACGAATTTTATTCACAAATTTATTGAAAAAAGGATTTCTTTGAGTTTGCGCAACGGCGTATAATTTTTTTGTTTTCAATCCAATTATTTGAGAAGCAAATTCCCAATTTCCGAAATGCCCCATTACCAAAATGAGTCCTTTGCCTTTTGATAGCGCAGAATCTATATTTTCAAATCCAGAAATCGTGACATATTTCTCTTTTTTGCTTAACTTTTTTGAAGAAAATTTGCAGAACTCAATTGCATTTTTGCTGAAATTGATAAAAGTATTTTTTGCAATTTGTTTTATCTCATTTTTAGATTTTTCGGGGAATGCTATTTTCAACTGTTTTATTACAATTTCCTTGCGAATTTTCAGAAAATAGAAATTTAATAATGCAAGAATTTTGGCAATTGCAAGTGCAAAAGAAAGTGGTAAAATTTTAATAAAATAGAAGAAGAATTTGAAGAATAATATTTCCAATAAATTTTGGAACATCAGATAATTCTTTTTAACTTTCTCGTCTTGTTGTTATATAAAGTCATTTGCACGCCGGCATCGTGAAACATTTCTTCGCCAAGTTTGTCCGGATATTCAGAGCCGATATAGACAGTATTTATTTCAGCATTGATAATCATTTTTGCACAAATAGAACAGGGCTGGTGAGTGCAAAAAATTGTTGCATCTTTAATTGAAACACCATTTACTGCTGCCTGAATTATAGCATTCTGTTCAGCGTGAACACCTCGGCAAAGTTCATGTCTTTCGCCGGCTGGGACATTTAATTTTTTTCGTAGGCAACCAGTTTCTGAACAATGAACAACACTTTTTGGCGCGCCATTATATCCTGTTGAAATAATCTGATTATCTTTGACAATTATGGCTCCAACCTGACGTCGCAAACAGGTTGAGCGTGATGCAACCAAAGTTGCAATCTTCATAAAATATTCACTCCAACGAGGTCTATTTGTTTTCATTATTTTTTTTGATTATCCCGTTTTTTTCGAATTTTAGCAAAAATAATTCCTAATATCGGCAATAGAATTGCAATTAACCAGCCGGCAAGAATAAGCGCTTTTTGTGGATAACCCTCATAAGGAATTTTTATTTCATTTACAAATTGCGAAATAAGCAGGTATAGCAAAATTGCTGGAATGACGATTTTGATGAACCAAATCCACCAATTGCCAATTTTTATAGTTGAAACTTTATTCAGGTGATTTTTTAATTTATCTGTTTTGTAAAACCAACCAAGAACGATACATTCTACCAGAACGACAGCAATCAGACCAAAATGCTCCATAAAGTGGTCGACAATATCCAGCCAGAGAAGTCCAGCACCAGTTACAAATATCAATCCGAAAATGAATGAGATTCCGCCAACAGAAAGTAAGGCAGTTCTATGTTTGATATTCCATTTATCTTGAACGGCAGATGCAACCGCTTCTACAAGTGAAAAAGCGGAATCAACAGCAAGTGTGAGAAGCATCACGAAAAAGAGAATCCCAAAAAATTGAGGAAGTGGAAGTTTGGAGATGACTGCTGGATAAGTGCAAAATGCGAGACCTGGTCCGCCCTTTAGCACTTCTGTAATTGCAACACCTTTCAATTGAGCATAATATCCCAAAGTTCCAAATACGGCAAATCCTCCAATAAATGCGGTAAGTGCATCTGAAATTCCGATTATTAAAGCGCTGCTTGTGATGTTAGATTTTTCCGGCAAGAAGCTGGAATATGCAATCATTATTCCAAATCCGATTGAGACAGAATAGAAAATCTGTCCATAAGCAGCCGCCCAGACCGATGGGTCGAGAAGTTTTGAAAAGACAGGCGTCAAATAGTAGCTAATTCCAACCATAGCACCTGGCAGAGTAACTCCGCGAATTACGAATACAACAAGAAGAATCCACGGCAGAACAACAGTTGCGTAAACGACTTTGCTGACGGTTTTTGCACCCTTCCAGATTGACATTACAATCATTACCCAACTGATAACGAGTCCGATAAGAATTGGAATCTGAATTTTTCCAAGATTAAATGGCGAATCTGTCAGTCCTAAAAAATCATTAAAGAAGAAATTTGTTGGGTCTGCTCCCCATTCTTGAGTAACAGAAAAGTAAGTATAAATTACACCCCACGCCATCACAACAGCGTAATAAGTTACGATGACAAATCCGACAAGAACCGCCCACCAGCCGAGCCATTCGAACTTTTTTCCGACCTTCTTAAATGCGCTTGGTGCTGATAATTTGAATTTATGACCTAATCCGAATTCCAAAAGCAAAATAGGAATTCCAGCTGTAAAAAGTGCTATAAAATAAGCGACAAGAAATGCACCGCCACCATTTTCATAACATTTGAACGGAAATCGCCAAAGATTCCCCAATCCAATTGCTGAGCCGATTGCCGCCAAAATAAATACACGACGGTTAGCCCACTGTTCTCTAACTGCCATCTTTCCTCCAAATTTTTTTACATTTGATGAGTTATACAAAATAATCAATTACATCCTCTTTGTCATTCCCAACCTGATTTGGAATCCACAAACCATCATTCCTGCTGGATTCCCGTTTACACGAGAATGACAACTTAAGTGATTTCCTATATTTTGCAGAACTTATTTATATTTTGGAAAAAATTCTGCAGTTTGGTTAATGTGTCAATTTTATTTTTAAAAAAATTTGACAAGATAAATTTCAAAGCATTTTATTTTTTTAATAAATATTTTTAGGAGATTTTATGCAAACACTTTCTGTGACAACTAAAAGCCAATTTCATTGCGTGAATATTACTTCTCAAATTCAGAAAGTTTTGAAAGATTCTGGCGTGAAAAATGGATTGATAACTCTCTTCGTGCCGCATACAACCGCAGCAATCACGATTAATGAAGGTGCTGACCCATCGGTTATTCACGACATAATTTCTGAGCTTGATAAGATTATTCCGCTAAGTAATAATTATCAGCATCTTGAGGGAAATTCTGCAGCGCATATAAAGTCCAGTTTGGTCGGATGTTCCGAAACTATTTTGATTGAAAATGGAACACTTGTTTTGGGAACTTGGCAAGCGATTTTCTTTTGCGAATTCGATGGACCGCGAAATAGAAAAGTTTTGCTGAAGATTATTGAGGAATAAAAGAGAAACTGGAAACAAGCGAGTTTCCAGTTTCAAGTAACAAATTTCAGATATTTTTTTATTTCATTTCTTCAGTAAATTTATATGGCATCAGATAAAGAATTTTTTCATCACCATATTTTGTTGATTCTTCGATTATTTCAACAATACTTCTAAATTCTTTTGGAAGTGTTTTTGACATTGGCTTTGCTCTCATAAATGGTGGCAAATCATCTTTCATCTTAATAGTAAAAAATGCTGGTTTTCTTTTTGGATAAACAACGACATTCACATCTTCATCAATTTTTACTAAATCTTTTAAGACATCAATTGCAGTATTCATTCCACCAAGAGTATCGACCAACCCTAATTCCATTGCTTGTTTGCCAGTCCAGATTCTTCCTTGAGCAATTTTGTGAACCTCTTCTTTCGTCATTCCGCGTCCATCTGCAACATTGTTAACAAAATCCCAATACCAATCTTCAATACTATTTCTGATTATCTCTTCCTCTTCACCTGTCATTTTTCTTGTTGGATTTCCAAGGTCAGCGTGCTTACCTTTTTTGAGAGTTTCCCAATTTATATGAATTTTGTCATACAATTTTTCTAAATTAAGAGCGAGTCCAATTACACCGATGGAGCCAGTAAGCGTGCTCGGTTCTGCAACAATTTTATCTGATTTGCTGGCGATATAATATCCGCCTGAAGCAGCCATACCGGACATAGAAACAACAACAGGTTTGGCATTTTTGCCAGTATCGCAAAGTGCGATTTCTCTGCTAATTATATCCGAAGCAAAAGCTGAGCCGCCGCCACTATCAATTCGAAGAATGATTCCCTTTATTGATTTATCTTCCCTTGCGGACTTAATCGCTTTTGCCATTGTTTTCGAACCGATGGATTTGCCAGGAAGACCTTCTCCTGAATGAATATTTCCTGTTGCGTAAATCATTGCAATTTTCGGTTTGGTTTCATCACTCCAATCGTAGCGAAATTCAGATGTCCAATATTTATCAACAATTTTTGCATCATCAAATTCATTTTTTAATTTATCTTCAAATTCGTCTTCATAAATCAATTCGTCAACAATTCCAGCTTCCAAAGCATTTTCTGCAATAAGATAAGGTCCTTCATCAATAAGTTTTTTTACTTCATCTTCGGTTTTCTTTCCCCGCAAGGCAATCATAGATACCATTTCATCATAATACCCATCAAGAAAATAATTCAACATTTCTCTTTCTGCTTCAGTCATTTCTGTTTCTGTTAGCATATTTCCGGCTGTTTTGTATTCGTGACTTTGGAAATTTATGAATTCAATTCCGAGTGTATCGAGCAAGCTTTTGAGATAAGGATTAGACAAAGAAAATCCGGAAAGCAAAACTAAGCCAGATGGATTAAGATAAATCTTATCTCCAACGGCAGCAGCAAGCGCATAATTCATATTGCCGCCAATATTATCAAAATAATAAACTATCTTTTTCCCGTCAGATTTGAAATCCAGAAGCGCATCTTTTATCTCTTCATATTTCGCTAAACTGCAGCCAATATTCCCAGATTTGAAGACAATTCCTTTGATTTTATCGTTCTCTTTTAATGATTTTATTGTTTCCAATACTTGAGAAATCGTGTTGCCTTTTGTAGATATAATTTGAAATGGTCCAAATTTTTGACTCTGTTTTTGTTCGAGAATTGTACCCTTTAATTTGTAATTATAGAAATTATTTTGTTTTTTCTTTTTACGGAAATTTCTGAAACTCTTCTTTGAAATATTTGCGTAGCATAAACCATTTGAAAATTTTTTATCTTTATCAAAAGAGAAGATAGTTCCTGATTTTATTTTTGAGAAATTTAAACTAATATTTGCTGAAAAAGTTTCAGATTCAGCATTGTAAGAACCGCCAAATTGAATGCCATTAACTAGTTCCGTTTCCAAACCTAAAATTGGCTTTTGCCAATTTTTATCTTCATATTGAAAATCACAACTCAAAGTTACTCTATCCCAAACTTTGCCTTTCACAAAAATTGGACGAATAGCCAATCCTAATTTGGAAGATATGTTTTCAGAAAATAAATCATTGCCAACGGCACCAAGAGAGACAAAATCAAAAGGGCGATATAACAAACTCAATTGCCAATCTCCTCTTTTAAAATCACTGTTTTCCCAATTGTAACTTATTCCTGAATACAAATTTTTCAATGTTTCCTTACCACCGATAGCCAAAGTATGAAAATTCATTGTGTTCTGAATATTCTCAAAGCAATAAGCCAATTTGCCGGTATTCGCAAAGAGAGCATATTTATTCACAAAATAATTTGAAGCATCTGCTTCGAAATGCTGTAAATATCCAAGTCCACCAGAATTTCCAAATCCCAAAGCGGCAGGATTTACTTTTGTTGCAAGGAAATTGTCGGTAGTTGCAACAGAAAATTGTGAGTAGTCAATACCTTGTGAAAACAGACAAAACGGTATTAAAATCAAAGATAGCCAGATAATTTTTTTCATCGTACTCCTCCGTAATTTTTTTCCCCAATTTTCTTGGTGGGCAAACCTGTCAAGTTATTTATTTTATCATATCTTTCAGAAACTGTCCAGTATAAGATTTTTTGCTTTTAGAAATTTCATTTGGAGTGCCTGTTGCAACAATCCAGCCGCCCTCATCGCCACCTTCTGGACCAAGGTCAATAATATAATCGGCGCATTTTATCACATCAAGATTATGCTCGATAACGACAACTGTATTTCCTTTGTCCACAAGTTTATTCAGAACGATAATCAGTTTTTTTATATCGTGAAAATGCAAGCCAGTTGTTGGTTCGTCCAAAATATACAAAGTTTTTCCAGTACTTCTTTTACTTAATTCCCGTGAAAGTTTCATTCTTTGTGCTTCGCCGCCGGAAAGGGTTGGAGATGGTTGTCCAAGTTTGATATAATCGAGCCCGACATCGCAAAGCGTTTTGAGTTTTCTTTGTAAAATTGGAATATTTTTGAAGAATTTCAAAGCTTCTTGAACATCCATATTCAGAACATCGTCAATATTTTTATCCTTATATTTGATTTGCAATGTCTCTTTATTGAAGCGCTTCCCTTTACACACTTCACAGGTTACGAACACATCTGGCAAAAAGTGCATTTCAATCTGCTTTACACCACTTCCGCGACAAGATTCGCATCTTCCGCCAGGCACATTAAAACTAAATCGTCCTTGTTTGTAACCGCGCACTTTTGCGGCAGGTATGGAAGCAAAAATTTTCCGAATATCGTCTAAAATTTTTGTATATGTTGCTGGATTTGAACGCGGAGTACGCCCAATCGGGTCTTGCGTGATATTAATGATTTTATCGATTTTGTCTGCATTTTTTATCTCTTTATATTTTCCCTCTTTGTGAATGTCGCGATAAAGTCGATTTGCAAGTGCGGGATATAAAGTTTGATTGACCAAAGAACTCTTTCCAGAACCAGAAACTCCAGTTATGCAGGTGAAAAGTTCTAACGGAATTTTCACATCAATATGTTTGAGATTATTTTGTTCCACTTTTGTAATTTTGATAAATTCTGAATCATCATTATTTTTCCGATATTTTGATGGATTAGGAATTGAAAGTTTATTGCTGAGATATTTTCCAGTTAAAGAATTTTCATTTTTGACAATTTCATCAAACGAACCAGACGCAACGATTTTTCCGCCATAAATTCCGCCAAGTGGTCCAAAATCCAGAATGAAATCAGCATTTCGCATCATTCTCGCGTCGTGTTCAACAACGATAACCGTATTGCCGAGCTCTTTCAGTCCAAGCAACATTTCAATCAATTTCTGATTATCTCTCTGATGCAATCCAATTGTCGGCTCATCAAGGATATACATCACGCCGACCAACCCGCTTCCAATCTGACTTGCCAGCCGAATTCTTTCAGATTCTCCGCCAGAAAGTGTCGGCGCACTTCTGTCCAAAGTAAGATAATGAAGTCCGACATTCATCATAAATTGAAGTCGGGCTTTTATCTCTTTTACAAGCTCTTTTGCAATGATTTTTCTGTTTCCAAAAAGGTGCAAATTTTTCATAAAATTCAGAATATCTCTAATTGACATTTTGGAAAGTTCGACAATTGATTTCCCATCAATTTTCACAAATCGACTTTCAATTTTAAGTTTTTCGCCGTTGCAATCAACACAAGGTTTTTCGCTGAAATATGAGAGATACATCTTTCTCATCGCTTCCGATTTTGTCTCTCTGAATCTCCGTCTGATTGTCGGAACCAGACCTTCAAATGGCGTGAGAAAATGTCCTGAACTTTTGATGCTATCCCAATCAATTCTAAATTTTTTTCCTTTTGAGCCGAAAAGAATGATATTTTTTGCATTATTACTTAAATCTTTCCACGAAGTTGAGAGAGAAAATTCAAATTCATCAGCGAGTTGTCGAAGGATTTTATATCGCCAAGATCTTCTTTTCAAACCCATTTCACCCCAATAAACGACAGCACCTTGAAGAAGCGATTTTGATCTGTCTGGAATTAGTTTCTCAATATCCAATTCCATTCGCGAACCAAGCCCATTACAGGTTTTGCACATTCCGAGTGGACTGTTAAACGAAAAAATTTGTGGAGTCAATTTTGGAAAACTGATATTGCATTTTGGGCAGGCGTTCATTTTGCTGAAAAGTTGAGTTTTTCCCGTTTTCGGATAGTCAATCATTACAATTCCATCTGCCAAATTGAGGGCAAGTTCCATAGAATCTGCGAGCCGACTTTCGATGCCATTTTTCATTTTCAACCTGTCGATGACAACTTCAATATTATGTTTGCTTTTTTTATCCAATTTTATTTTCTGATTTACATCGTGAATAATTCCGTTGACTTTAACGCGAACGAATCCTTCCCTTTTTATGCGCTCAAAAATATCTTTATGTTCGCCTTTTCTTTCACGCACAAGTGGCGATAAAATCTGAATTTGTGTTCCTTCTGGCAACTTCAGAAGATGATTTATCATTTGGTCAGAAGTTTGCGAACTTACCGCTGAACCACATTTATAGCAAAATTGTGTTCCGACTCTTGCAAATAAAACTCGTAGATAATCGTAAATTTCTGTAACTGTGCCGACTGTTGAACGCGGATTATGGCTTTTTGCTTTTTGCTCAATTGAAACTGCTGGCGAAAGCCCTTCGATGTAATCAACTTTTGGTTTTTCCATCTGCCCCAAAAACTGACGCGCGTAGGGTGAGAGTGATTCTATGTAGCGTCGCTGCCCTTCTGCATAAAGTGTATCAAATGCAAGAGATGATTTTCCCGAACCGCTTACTCCCGTGAACACAACAAATTTATTGCGCGGAATGTTTACATCGATATTTTTTAGATTGTGTTCGCAAGCACCTTTGATAATAATTTCTTTTTTCATACAAAAATCCTTTTAGCCACAAATAAACACGAATTTTTAGGAATATTTTTTTTACGAAAAATTAAATTTCCAAAAATTTTAAGGAAATACTTTTTGTAAAATAGAAAAAATTGTCAATTATTTCGATGAAAAAATATTACAATTAGTAAATTTGTCTTTGTTGAACTTCATCCAAAAGATGGAGTTCGGTCAGCTCATAGTTTTTGTAAAAAATGTTGAAATTTGTTAGATATTATTTCCAATGACCATCTATCCAGAACCAGCCACGAGGTGTTTTCTTCCAATAACCATCAACCCAATGCCTATTTCTTTTTATTTTTTGCCAATGACCTTTTACCCAAACATATTTCTGTTTTCTTCGGTTCCATTTCCAATGTCCTGAAATCCATATAGCTTTTGAATATTTACGAGCTGGTTTGATTTCGACAACTTTGCTTGGCGGCTTTTTATACACATATATAACTTGTGGAGCGCAGGATTGAAGAATGATAAAGGCAAGAATTACCATAATAATTCTGTTCAATTTATTAAATATTCGCATTGTTCCTCCGTAAAATTTATAAAAATTTAGACAGATAAAGAGATGAAAGGTTTAATTTCCAAATTGAATTTTCACCTTTTAATATGGCCATACATATTCAAAATAATTGATATTATCTTGTATGGTCTCAATATAAGATTGTGAATTTGTACTATCAGTATCTGATATAACAATCTCAACTTCATCTGTATAATTAAATACACCCAACGAATCAACACCACCTGTAATTGGATCAAAACGGGTATGTACCATATCTGGTAATGAGTATAAAGATGGGAAAAATATTTTCTCTTCAGTAGTAAAGATACCATAATTAGAAGTTGTTCCAATAATATTATCTTCAGGGTAATAGCACATAAGTTTAGTTTTTGAATAATCATCTGCAGTTAATGTATAATAATATGCACCCGATATCATATTGCCTGGATTCCAGGAATGTGTTCCGCCTGATGCATCAATAGTTTCAACTAACTGTTCCATTACATTATAGATATTAATGGTAACATTTGCATCAATTTTATGTCCATTAATGGCATACATGAATGTAGTTGAAGTTGTTACTGGATTTGGATAATTTGCAAGATAAGTGTATGCGAAAACCGTTTCATCAAATCCACTACCATTTTCAGGATCATATTCAATTACCGTACTATGACTTGTTTCTCCATAAATATCTTGTATCTCAAGCCAGTAATAGTAAGTAGTATTCTCCATAAATGAATCATCTTCAAATGTGTAATCGTGAGTTTCTGATGTAGTTCCCTGTCCAGGAATTAATGATGTGTTTATTTTGTCTGCGGCGCTGAAATTATTTTCAGTATGACGATAGATATTGAATCCAGCTACATCGGTTTCTGATACTGTTGTCCAGCAGATTGAGATATAAGCATACTCTTCTACAACATAAGTGGCTGTAAATGCAGCAAGTTCTACTGGAAGTCCACCGCCAGAAAGAGTCAATCCATTCTCTCCTGCCCAATATTCGTAATTACCTTGGTCGCTCAAGGTTCCTGTAAATGTTGCAGATTCTGTTCCCAATGTAGGTGAAGTGCATTCAACAAAGACGGTAACCACATCACCAGTCTGCCAGTCTGGTATAAAGGTACCTGCTTGGAAGGCAATAAGGTGATTGGCATTATCATAATAAACGTCTGTCTCTAAGTATGGTGGAAATGTAAGTGGAGCAACCGCCACCAGTTACATCTGTGGCAATTACTGAAACTAATTCGGTCTCAAAATCTGGATGCGTACCATCACTATAGAAGACTTCTAAATAACAAGGATGTGCTCTATCATAAGCAAATATATTTTCATCTCCATTCACATTACTATATT
>JACNJR010000052.1 GCA_014382495.1 Candidatus Cloacimonadota bacterium
GAGATTTTAATCAAATTGGCAAGGATATTCCTCGCACAGATGCTTATGAAAAGGTGACAGGAAGAGCAATTTTTGGTGCTGATTTGAAATTTTCTGAAATGCTTTTTACCGCACAAAAGCGGATTAATTCTGCGCACGCAAAAATTAAAAATATAAAAATTTCAGAAGCATTGAAAGTTGAAGGTATCAAAACGATTGTCACATATAAAGACATTCCGGGTGAAAATTTGGTTGGAACGGTTAAAAATGACCAGCCAATTTTTGCTCATAAAAAGGTTCGTTATCCTGGCGATGTCATCGCTTTGGTCGTTGGAAAAAATCGGCAAGCCGTTCAAACTGCACTCAAAAAAATCGAAGTTGATTACAAAGAATTGCCAGTTCTGTCCAATCCGCAAAATGCGTTGGATAAAGATGCACCCTTGATTCATCCGGAAAATGGGACAAACCAGATTGTCCATTATCCACTTCGAAAAGGAGATGTTGAGAAAGGATTTCAGCAAGCTGATTTTATTCTTGAGAAGGAATATTCCACTCAATTTGTAGAGCACGCTTATGTTGAGCCAGAAGTTGTAATCGCTGTTCCTGATTATCGAAAGGATGTTTACAAAATTTACGGTTCCATTCAGAATCCATTTACTACTCGCAGAATTGTCGCGAGAGTTATGAATTTGTCATTGAACAAAATTCGAATTATCCAGAGTGAGATTGGCGGTTCTTTTGGCGGCAAAGATGATATTATGAACATTCTTGCAGCGCGAGCTTGTGTGGCTTGTAAAAAAGTCGGAAAGCCAGTTAAGATTGTTCTCACTCGCGAAGAATCTATTCAGGATGGATATAAACGGCATCCTTATTTTATGAATTACAAAGTTGGATTTCTGAAATCTGGGCGAGTCATTTCGATGAAGATTGATATTCTCGCAGATGGCGGTGCGTATGTTTCGATGAGTCCGTTTGTTACCTGGCGTTCTGTGGTGCAGGCAACCGGTCCTTATCAGATTGAAAATATTTCTACAGATGTTCTGGCAGTTTACACAAATAATCCATATACTGGCGCTATGCGTGGATTTGGCTCTCCGCAAATAATATTTGCTCAGGAATCTTTGATGGATGAAATTGCAGAAAAGCTCGAACTAAATCCGATTGAAATTCGCAAAATAAATGGCTACAAACGAAATTCATTTACTGCAAGTAATCAGAAATTAAATGGACATAAAGTGAGTTTATTCGAAGTAATTGAAAAGGCGGTTTCGGAATCTGATTTTCTGAAAAAATATGAGCGAAACAAAAAATCTATTCCGAAACAGTTACAGGATAATTCCAAATTTGAGCAAAATAAATTTATATTGAAAGATAAAAATTTTCTGATTGATAGCAAGACGAAATTCAAAGGGATTGGCTTAGCATGTAGTTTTCGTGGATGTTCTCTTGGGGCAGAAGGCGTTGATGCAACCGGCGCAATGGTCTCAATTCTGAATGATGGAAGTGTCTATCTTTTAAGTGGATTAGCAGAAAATGGGCAAGGACTTCGCACAACTTTTTCCATCATTGTCGCAGAGATTTTTGGTATAAATCCAGAAGATATTTATTATCTTGAACAGGATACAGGAACTATTCCTGATGGCGGTCCAACGGTTGCTTCTCGTTCTACACTCGTTGGAGGCGAAGCTTCAAAAAATGCTGCGGAAAAAGTGCAAAAGCGAATAGAAAATATCTTGATAAAAGAATGGCATTTGAAAGGTAAGATAGAATTTGTTTTTGAAAATTATCAAATATTAGAGAAAAATAGTCAGAAAAAAATCTCATTTTCGGATGCCTGTATGCTGGCATATCAGAATGGAATAAATTTAGCTGCTTATGGCTGGTTCAAAGCGCCTGATGTCAGTTGGGACGAGAAAAAAGGGCGAGGTCCTGCTTATTTTACTTATGTTTATGGCTGCCAAGTTGCAGAAGTTGAAGTGGACATCACAACGGGAAAAGTTTTCGTTGAAAATATTACAGCAGTTCACGATATTGGAAAAATTATAAATAAATTGGGAGCAGAAGGACAGGTTTTTGGCGGAACTACAATGGGTGCTGGATATGGAATTCTGGAAGAAATTATTGTAAAAAAAGGGAAAATCCAGAATTTGAATTTTAATGAGTATCTCATTCCAACAAGTTTAGATGTTGGCAAAATCAAAGCAATTTTTCTTGAGAATACTGATAAATTTGGACCTTGGGGTGCAAAAAGTTTGGGCGAACCAACGCTGGAACTCACGGCTGCCGCGATAAATAACGCCGCGTCCAATGCAATCGGAAAGCGGTTTTACAATCTGCCGCTTGATTTGGAACAGATAAAATTAGGAAAATGTTTGTATGAAATTAAAAAAAATTATGTATTTGCGAGAGCATAAATACTCTCGCTGAGACGAAGAAAGAATGTTAAAGCATTGTGTGATTTGGGAGCATATCCCGATTTATCGGGATTTTTATGATTCAGCGAAATGGTTTACCATTTCGGGAAAGGATTGAAGATGAGCGGAAAAACACATAAATCCATCTTTTACCATATAGTTTTTGCTACGAAAGGAAGACAGTCATTTTTGAATGATAGAATCCAAAAGAAAATTTATCATTTTATTTGGAATAAGTGCAAAAAGATAAGATTTTATCTTCATCGGATAGGTGGAATTGAAGAGCATATTCATATGTTGATATATATTCCACCCAAGATATCGGTATCAAAAGCAGTTGGACTACTAAAAGGATCTTCGTCGTATTTTATTAATCAAGAATTAGAAGGAGATGACATTCTTTACTGGCAGAAAGGTTATGGTGTTATCACAGTTTGTAAAGAAAATTTCAGAAGAATTTATAACTATATTAAAAATCAAGAAGAACATCATAGAACTGGAAATATTATTAAGGAGTATGAGGAAATAAATGTTGAAGATGATGAAGAAAAATGATTTATTTGAATATTAGCGAGAGCATAAATACTCTCGCTGAGACGAAGAAAGAATGTTAAAACATTCTGTGATTTTTGGGGAGCATATCCCGATTTATCGGGATTTTTATGATTCAGCGAAATGGTTTACCGTTTCGCAAAAAGGATAAAATGGTCATCATCTATGAAAAGTTTAAAATTTATTAAAGTTAAAACGCTACCAAAAACTCTCTCATTTCTCTCCGTAAATCGTAATAAATGTAAAATCATCGCTGGCGGAACTGACCTTATTATTCAATTGCGAAATAAAAATAGCAGAAACGAAAAAATCGAATTTATCATTGATATCAGTCATCTTGCAGAGCTGAAAGGAATCTCGTTTCACAAAAAATATTGCTCGATTGGAGCAAACACAACTTTTTCCGAAATAATTAAAAGCAAGAAGATGCAAGACAATTTTCCGCTTCTTTGGAATGCATCGAAAAAAATTGGCTCGCCACAAATCCGAAATATTGCAACAATTGGCGGAAATATCTGCAATCTCGCATCTGCAGCCGATTCCATTCCTCCACTTCTTGTTTATGATGCAAAGATGAAAATTGTCTCATCAAAAGATGAAAAATTAATTCCATTAGAGAAAATTTTGAAATCTCCACAGAAAATTGATTTGCAACATAACCAAATAATTTCTGAAATTATTATGCCAATAAATGACGAAGATAAAAGCGCTCAAACTAAATTTTATAAATTGGGAAGACGAAAAGGAATGTCTGTCAGCAGAATGAGTTTTGCTATTCTTTTAAAAATAAATGAGAAAAACAGAATCGCAGATTTTCGCATTGCTGCCGGTGCAATTTTTCAAATTCCGAAGCGACTTTACAAAATTGAAAAAGATGTAAAAGGAAAAATTTTTGGCGATAAACTTTGTAAAAAAATAAGTGTAAATGTGGGAAAACAGGTTTTATCTGAAACAGGAATTCGCTGGTCAACTCCATATAAATTACCAACTTTACAGCAGGTTTTGTATAAGATTTTGATAGATTTTTTGTAAGAAAACAAGTGATAAAAAAGGAGAAAAATATGAAAGCAAAAAAAAACAGATTCTTCGAATAAAACACATACCAATATCATTAACCATCCTAACAAGATTTGCAATCTTGTTTCATTCATATTTTCTAATATTTTATTTGGAGTGCGAAAACAAGCTCCGATTTATCGGAGAGAACTTTTCGCGTCAAATATATTTTTCCAATCCCAAACAACATTGCAAATGTTGTTAATATCATTTTTAGGAAAGAAATTACAAAATCCAAATTTCAAATATCAAATCATTCAAAAACAGATTCTTCGAATAAAACACATACCAATATCATTAACCATCCTAACAAGATTTGCAATCTTGTTTCATTCATATTTTCTAATATTTTATTTGGAGTGCGAAAACAAGCTCCGATTTATCGGAGAGAACTTTTCGCGTCAAATATATTT
>JACNJR010000021.1 GCA_014382495.1 Candidatus Cloacimonadota bacterium
TAATTTTCCAACAAAGATTAAATACATTGCGGGCGATATTTTATCGCCCTTTTTAATTTACAACAGCATATATTGGTTTTGCGCTCCCCTTTTTACAATTCCTTTCATTTCCATATTGAATAGCATAACCGATAATTGTGCTGGTGAGAAATTTGAAATTTCAACCATTTTATCTAAATTAAGATTTTTCTCATTTTGCTGTAATAATTTATAAATTTTTTCTTCGTTTTTGTTCATTTTTGGAGTTATTTTTTCTGTATCAACTTGCATCTGTACTTGATATTCCTCTAAAATATCACTTGCTTTTGTAACGATTTTTGCGCCTAATTTTATTAAATAATTCGGTCCTTCACTATTTTTTGAATTGATATTTCCCGGAATTGCAAATACTTCGCGATTTTGATCCAAAGCCATTTTTGCAGTCAACAAAGCACCACTTTTCTTGCCACCTTCAATGACCAAAGTTCCTTTGGACATTCCGCTTATGATTCTATTTCGTGTAGGAAAATTCCAAGTTTCGATTTTCGTTCCCATTGGAAATTCAGAAATCAATGCGCCATTTTGAACTATCCGCTCTGCAAGATTTCGATGAGACGAAGGATATACCGTTTCTAATCCAGTTCCGAAAACTGCAATCGTTCTTCCGCCGACATTAAGTGCAGCATTGTGAGCACATCCGTCGATTCCGTAGGCGAGTCCGCTGATAATTGTGAAGCCAGATTTTGCAATTTCAGATGCGATTTTTTGAGTTGATAATTTCCCATAATTAGATGCTTTTCGTGTTCCAACAATTGCGATTGCATTGTTATCATTTGGTAAAATTTTCCCTTTGATATAAAGAAAAATTGGCGGCGCATAAATAAATTTCAGTAAATCGGGATATTCTTCATCCAAAATTGAGATAAGCCGCACATTATGTTTTCCTAACATTTGCAATTGATTTTCTACAAATTCGTTATCGCTGTTTTCAACAATCTCTTTAATCACATTTTCCGACAGAAATGAAAGGTCTGATAATTCAAATTTTGTGCTTCTGAAAATCTTATTTGGAGATTGAAATATTTTTAGAAGACGCTGAATTTTTCCAGAACCTAATCCAGAAATTGAGACAAGTTTTAGCCAATCGCGATAATTTTCTTTATTCATTGTTTAGAATTTCTGAAATTCTATTTTTTAATTTCGAAATATTTTCTCCTGAAACTGCGGAAATTGGAATAATTTTTTTTCGGAGATTTTCAGAAAATTCCTTTTTGATTTTTTTTATTTTTTCTATCTTAGTTTCTTCTGAAAATAAGTCAATTTTATTCAAAATTATCAAAAATTTTTTTCTATCCAAATTTTGCTTGTATTGATGAAGTTCACTTTGCAAAGTTTGAAATTTTTCAAAAATATTTTCAGAAGTTATGTCGAGAATAAAAAGTAATATTTTAGTCCGCTCGATATGTCGCAAAAATTGAATTCCAAGACCTTTTCCGTTATGAGCTCCTTCGATAATTCCTGGAATATCTGCAACAGTAAATGTCTCATAAATTCCCATTTTGACGACTCCGAGACAAGGTTCAAGCGTGGTAAATTCGTAATTTGCAATTTTAGGATGTGCTGAAGAAATATGACTAATCAAAGTCGATTTCCCTGCATTTGGAAATCCCACAAGTCCGACATCTGCCATCAATTTGAGTATAAGTTTTAGATATTTCTCTTCACCTTGCTCTCCTTTTTCTGTTCGTCTCGGCGCTTGATTTGTGGCAGTTGCAAAGACAGCATTTCCTTTTCCGCCTTTTCCACCTTTTGCCAAGATAAATTGTTCTTTATCAGAAGAAACATTTGCAATTTTTGAAACTTCTTTCCCAGATTTGTCTATGAGAAAAATTTCCGTCCCAATTGGTATTTTTATTATTGTATTTTTGCCATTATGTCCAAATTTATTTGAACCTTGGCCATTTTTTCCATTCTCAGCTAAAAATCTTTTTTTGTATCTGAAATGAAGTAAAGTGTTTAAATTTTTATCTCCAATTGCAATAACTTCGCCGCCTTTTCCACCATTTCCACCATCTGGTCCTCCAAAAGGAATAAACTTCTCACGACGAAAACTCAAGCAACCGTCGCCACCTTTTCCACCTTTTATTTTGATTTTTGTGTAATCAATAAACATTTTTATTTCCCAATATCAATTATACTTTCTCCAAATTTTTGTCGCAATTTATCAACTGCTTTGGAAATGTTGGCAAATTTTTCTTCATATATTGAAAAAATTGAAAGTTGAATTGGATCATTTGAGAATTTCAAATTTGTTAATCTAATTCCCAAAAGACGAACTTTGTGAAATCCAAAATTCATTTTATCAAGCATTCCGCTGATTATTTTATAAATTTCTGAGTCATAATTTATTGGCTTATCTAAAGTTTGACTAAAGGTTTTTACAACGAAATTGTCATACTTTATTTTCAAAGTTATAGTAAATGCAACTGCATTTTTCTTTCGCAAACGGTAGGCAGTTTTGTTGGTAAGTTCTAAAAGCATTTTTCGTAATTGGTCTTTATTTCGCGTACTTTCTGAAAAAGTAATTTCGTTTCCAATCGATTTCGGCTTCGGCTTTTTGGATATTGGAATTACTGGTGAATCATCAATTCCTTTTCCAATCTGTGCTAAATGTTTTCCAAATTTTCCAAACTTTTTAACAAGAATAGATTCCGGATATTTGTTGAGATTTCCAACTGTGTGAATTCCTAAATTTTTTAGAATTTTCGTCGTTTTCTCGCCGATTCCAGCAACTTTTTCAATTGATAGATTTCCTAAAAACTTTTCGATATTCTCTTTTTCCAAAATTGTAATTCCAGATGGTTTTTTAACTTCACTTGTAATTTTCGCAAGCAATTTATTAGGCGCAATTCCTATTGAGCAAGTAAGGTGTAATTTTTTCCAAACTACTTTCTGTAAGGTCTCTGCAATTTCTCTTTTAGAGTTGAAAAATGGGATGCTTCCGCTTATATCGATAAATAATTCATCAATACTTGTCGGCTGAATAATCGGTGAAATTGATTGGCAAATTTCGACCAAACTAATGGAATCTTTAATATATTTTTTGAAATTTCCTCTCAGATAAAATGCGTTAGGACATAATTTTTTTGCTTCAGAAATCGGCATTGCGGAATGAATTCCATATTCGCGAGCTTCATACGAAGCGGTACTAACTACACCTTTATTTCCTTCGTCACCTCCGACAACAACTGGTTTTCCAATTAATTTTGGATTATCTCGTTGCTCGATTGCTGCAAAAAAAGCATCCATATCAAGATGTAAAATTATCCGTTCCATTTGTTTGAGTAGACATAAAATGAAATATATTGTCAAATAATTTTATTTTCGATTAATGAAAATCTGCACTCAATTATGCATTTCTTGACATATATTTTTTATAGAAGCGAAAGTTTGTGCATCATAAAATTTGGAGGTAGTAATGCGTTTTTCAAAAGCTTTCATTCCGACTTTTAAGGAAAAGCCGGCAGAAGCAGAAATTCCAAGCCATAGTTTGATGATTCGTAGCGGAATGATTAGGAAATTGGGTTCTGGTATTTATAACTATCTTCCATTAGCGATGAGAGTTATAGGTAAAATTGAAAGTATCACTCGAGATGAGTTGAATAAAATCGGTTGCCAAGAGTTAGTTATGCCTGTTCTTCAACCAAAAAATATTTGGGAAGCATCTGGCAGATGGGATGTGTATGGACCTGAATTAATGCGACTTACAGATAGACATAATCGTGATTTTGCACTTGGTCCAACGCATGAGGAAGTAATTACTCTTATTGCAAAAAATGAAATAAAATCGTATAAAGAACTTCCAATTAATCTTTACCAAATTCAAACAAAATTTCGTGATGAAATTCGTCCAAGATTTGGCGTGATGAGAGCTCGCGAATTTATTATGAAAGACGCATATAGTTTCCATAAAAATAAAAAATGTCTATCTGAAACATATCAAAAAATGTATGATACATACGCTAGAATTTTCACAAGGTGTGGATTAAAATTTGCAATTGTTGAAGCAGATGTTGGCGCGATTGGCGGTTCAAATTCTCATGAATTTATGGTTCTTGCAGAAACTGGTGAATCTGAAGTTTTGAGCTGCAAATGTGGATATGCTGCCACAAAAGAAAATTGCAAAATTGCCTCACTTAAAATTAATAAAAACGAGAGAGAAGCTGAACTCAATAAAGTTCATACTCCCGCAAAAAAATCTGCGGAAGAAGTTAGTAATTTTTTAGGTATTGAGAAAAATCAGCTTATTAAAACAATCATTTATAAATCAGATGAAAAATTTGTCGCAATTTTAATTCGCGGGGATAGAGAAATAAACGATGTCAAAGTTGCAAATTTCTTGCATTCTACAAATTTAGATTTTGCAACT
>JACNJR010000089.1 GCA_014382495.1 Candidatus Cloacimonadota bacterium
ATTTGTATTTTCTAATTTTCAACTGGGAATTCATCAATCAGGCCAGCAGAATATTGAAGAATGAGTGCAGCATCATAAGAAGATATGTTTTCATCTCCATTCACATCTCCAGCCGTTATCTGATTTTCTGTCCAGTCAGAAATAAGCCCAGCGGAATATTGCAATGTCAAGGCGGCATCATATGAAGTTACATTATCATCGTTGTTTACATCGCCATAAATTATTTCATTTGCTGATTCATAATCATCAAATCCTACAAAAACAGTTTTACATTCTCCGGCATCCCACCTATCTTTTGCAGGATTACCTTGATTTACAATAAATGGCCAACTCGTCATAAAATCAGGTTGAGTCGCATAATAATATGATGATTGAGCATCTGAAATGTCGAGAAAAGTGTCAGGCCAAAAATCTGAAAATCCATAAACAGCAAGCGAATCCTCAGTTTCAGTATTTGGTTGTGCATCGCAAGCAACAATATTTTGCTGATATTGTGCGGTATCTGTAATCGCATCGCCATCATGATTAGATTCGATTTGAAAGCCATCATACGAGGTTCCATCGTCAGCATAGTTTCGGAAAAATGTATTGTAAGGACCATTGTAATCCCAAACTGCGTCAACTAAAATCCAATCAACAATGTTTCCTTCGAATAGATTATATGTTGCGCCGGTATAGGTATGTTCGGTTGTCAAATCGCCGTGCAGACAAATATCCGCAACAGGAATTTCAATTTCAAAACCTGGATATACTTCATAAGTTCCGTATGTGTCGCGACTATAATTGTATCCGAAGACATTACGATTTGGACCATGCTGTAAAATCACCGAATGCCGCAAATGTTCAAAAATATTGTTTTCAATTTTGCAATGATTTGAGGTGTTTTTTAGTGATATTCCATATCCGTGCCCGCCTCCGCCATAATCCTGTGCATCGTGAAAATAGCATCCAGAAATGGAAATATATGATGAAGTTCCTAATATCGATAAATGGTATTTTTGCGGATTGTAACTCTCCACACCTCTAACCCAACAATTTACGGCATTATTGAATTCGATATTATCGCCAACATCAGAATCTGTATCAATTCTTTCGATATATAAATCCTCGATGCCCACAGTATCTACATTTACACAGATACATTCATCATTAACAGTTAAATCAAATTTCAATTTTGTGCTATCGGAACCGGCGCCTTTGAGAACAATATTTTCAGGCAAAGTTAATTTCTGTTCAATCATATAAATTCCAGCTGGAAAGTAAATTATAGAGAAATCATTTGTTGCCACATCAGAAAAGATGTCTGATATTGCGTCATAATTGTAAGTTGTGCCGTCTCCGACCACGCCAAAATCTGCTACATTGATATAATGAGAATACTCAATTGCCGATGTGATTACTTCGCAACCGGCTGTCTCCCAAGAAGTTGTGCTTCCATCTGGAAGATTTTCTGTTGGAATTATATCACATATTTGGCAATTTGCACTTTCTCCAAAAAGTAATGAAACTAAGATTATTGCCGCGAAATAGAATGTTCTTGTTTTGTGGATAAACAAACAGAATTTTGCAATTTTTTTCATAATATTCTCCAATACTTTTAAAATTTTTACTACGAAAATGGAATATAATCAAAATGTTTTTGGGTTCCTAATGCTTTGTAAATTTTCATTAAAATCTCTTCGGGATGCCCAATTACAAACATTTTTTCCTCGTCGGTTTCAAACATAAAATAATTTTTCGCTTCCCAAGAAAAATATTTCAGAAAATCTACACATCCATAAATCGGAATTCCGCGATAAAGCAACAGCATAATATCTTTCGATTCTATGTTTAACAAATTTTCATACGGATTTTCAGTCACTTTTTTTGTAAGTAGTAGATTTGCATCTTTACCAATTTCAATTTTACCATTATAATTTTTCAGTTTCAACGCCTTGGCAGGATTTTCTGTAACCATTTTAAATAACAATTGTGGCGTAAGTTGCGAAAATAATTTTTTCGTAAAGAGCAACTCTTTGAGAAGATTTATGCTTCCAGAAAGTGTGGAATCCGTTCCGAGAGAAATATTGATGTCCAAATCGAGAATAGTATCAATATCCAAAGTTGTATCGAGCAGAAATATATTTGAATTTGGACACCACGCAATATTTGCATCAACATCCTTTATTTTTTTCAATTCGGATTTCGTAAAAGCTGTGCAATGAACCAAAAGTGAATTCTGTCTCAATAAATTCATTCTTTCCAAAGCAACAAACTCAGATTTTGCTGAATCATCAATTCCCTCAGCAAGATGGATGACGAACGGAATTTTATTGTGAGTTTCTGCCATTTCGTCTTCCAAACTCATTCCGCCCCACCAATTTCCTAAAGTTATCGAGTGTCCTTGCCTATATTGGGAAATTACTTCAATCGGAAAACTCTGATAATATTCATCATTTTGAACAGGAATATGATCTTGAACGATTGTTACGCCAGAAAAAATGTTTTTGTAAATTCCGAGCATCGCCATACATATTCCATCATTTTCCATCAGATTAGATAAATTGCCTGTCCAAAATTTATTTCTTTCGATAACTGAACCCGAAGTTTTCATATCTTCTACCCAAACACTTGTATTTTTGTAAGGGCGATTTTTCGCAGTTTTCGGCAACCAATTTCCGACAAGATGGTCATGGCAATTGATTAAAGAAGGATATGCGATTAATTCGTTACAATCAATATTTATTTTGTCATTCGATTTTTCTGAGAAGAATCCATCGGTGATACAAATGCTTCCCGATTTGTACCTTTTCCAATTTTTTACGACAATAAGTTTTGAAAATTTCATATTTATTTCAAATTATCTATCAATTCTGGAATTACCTCAAACAAATCACCAACAAGTCCGAAATCGGCAACATCGAAAATTGGGGCATCTGGATCTTTGTTCACTGCGATGATAATATCTGAAGATTGCATTCCGACGAGATGCTGAATGGCACCAGAAATTCCACAAGCAATATAAATTTTCGGTTTCACAGTTTTACCGGTTTGTCCAACTTGATGTGAATATGGAATCCAGTCGGCATCGACAGCTGCACGTGACGCGCCAACTGCTGCATCTAATTTTACGGCCAAATCATGCAATAGAGCAAAGTTTTCCGCTTTTTTTAATCCCCTACCGCCAGAAATTATGATATCAGCGTCCGTAAGATTGGTTAGTTGCGAATCATCTTTCACAAATTTTATGAATTTCGATAGGATTTTCGTTTGATCAAAATTTATCTTCTCTTGAATAATTTCCACTTTTCTATTAGGATTTCGTTTCACTGGATTCATAACTTTATGCCGAACAGTTGCCATTTGCGGGCGATGATTTTCACAACGAATTGTCGCCATAATATTCCCACCAAATGCTGGGCGCGTTTGAAGCAGTTGTCTATTTTTAGAATCAATTTTAAGTTCGGTGCAATCTGCTGTCAATCCAGTTTTCAACTCAACTGCCACTCTCGGAAAGAAGGAACGCCCGATAGAAGTTGCTCCACACAAAACAATTTCGGGTTTATATTTTTTTATTATTTCGACAAGAGCTTGAGTATAAGGTTCGTCGAGAAAAAATTTCACAGCAGGACTATCTACAACAATTACTTTGTCCGCTCCAAAATAAATTAATTCTTTTGGCTGGTTTTGAAGATTATGCCCAAAAATTATTGCGATTAATTTTGTTTTCAAATCGTCTGCTAATTCTCGCCCTTTCCCTAAAATTTCATAAGTAACTGGCATTATTTCGCCATTTTTCTGTTCCGCAAAAACAAATACATTTCTGAAGTCATCCAAATTTTTCTTAGTAGATTTTGCTTTTGATATCAAAATTGCATCAAACGGACAAGCAGAAACGCAAGCACCACAAAGTGTGCATTTCTCCAAGTCAATCTCTGCAATTTCCGACACCATTTGGATAGCGTCATAAGGGCAAGATGGAATGCATTTCTTACATCCGTTGCACTTTTCAGCAAGAACTTTTATCAAATTTTCCTCCGATATTTCATATCAATTTATTATTATAGATTATTTTAGTCAAGAATTTTTAATTTTTTTTGAAACTTATTGACATTTTAATTTTTCGAAAACAGAAAGAAAATATAGGCAAAATAAAAAATTAATAGAATTATTCCATCTATTTTTCCAATTTTTTTTCGCAATTTTGAGACCACAAAAAATATTATAGTTATCGTCAAACAGACAACGATATCAACTATTACAGCGGATTCTGCGGATTCTACTGTGATTGGATTTATCGTCGAAGCGAGACCAAGCACAAACAAAATATTGAAGATATTACTTCCAACAATATTTCCC
>JACNJR010000091.1 GCA_014382495.1 Candidatus Cloacimonadota bacterium
GGATATTTGTAAGTCCAGAGCCATCGCCAACAAAAGCAGTTGCATTAACAGTTCCATCAACATCTAATGGATAATCTGGGCTTGTTGTTCCGACCCCAACATTTCCAGATTCCTTGTAAATATCATCTCCGTTAATTGTCCAGTCATTATCTGGTGCAGAATTTCCGGACTGAATTGCAAAAGGAACGCTGGCAATTCTGCATCTTGGTGTCATCTCGCCATCCCCCGCAACATTAATTCCAATCCAGCGGTTAGATTCATCAAACAAATCTGCTGGAAATGCTGTTTCAGAACCAAGTAAAACATGGAATAAACCATCTGAAACTTCAACTGGATTTTGAGTTTCAGTCCAAAGTGCTACACCGCCATTTTCAACATCATAGATTGCAAAAGTAATAGAAACAGCTCCGTCAATTGCAGTTCCATCACTATCGGTTAATCTGCCTTGATAATCAATTAAGTCAGGAACTGATCTAGAACTGCCTTCTATTTCTTCGCGAGAATTTCCTGATGAAACTACAGGTCCAGCAAACAAAGATGCACTGAAAATTGCAATTATAATTATCAGTGCGAATACTGATTTTTTGTTAATTCTTTTCATTTTTTTCTCCTCTTTTTTAATTCTTTCGTTTTTTTATTTATTTAAAAAATAAATATTTTTTTGTCAAGAAATAAATATTTATTTGTCAAGAAAATTTTGAAGTAATTATTCTAAAAATCTGCACGAACTTCCATTCTAAATTGATGTTTCGCATCTGACTCTGGATATTTTTCTGAATGAAATCTCAAGAATCCAGTAACATATTTACTGAATTTATAATCAAATTGCAGAGTTGTGCGAGTAATTATTCCGTCTCTTTTACTCGCAAAATTATCTGCAAAATAACCTTCCTTATCATTTTTCTGAAAATGAAATTCTGCAAGAAGATGGTATTTGTTGCCAACATTATATCTAATTTGTGGTTCAACTTGATAAGAATAAATCGTATATTCGTTCGAACCATCCTCCACTTTTCCTTTTTCAAAATCGTATGCAATTTCAGATGATAAAAGTAGATTATAATTGAATTTATATCCGATTTCTGTTGAAATTCTGTAATTTTCAGAATTCAAAAAATCTTCAGTTTGATAATTTGATTTCTTCTTTTGATATGACAAATCATTTTCAAAATTCCATTTTTTCACATTGTAAAAATTAAGCGAAAGTTCCCAATCATCCTGCCATAATTTATCAAAAATTATATTCAGATTCTCATCAAAATATTGTCTATCCATTTTTTTTGTTTTCTCATAAAGCAAGCGCGTTACAATTTTGTTTTTTCTGATATTATACCAAATTTGTTCTCGAAATTTTTGATATCCATAATCTGTATTTTCATTCATAAATGCCGATGATTTCAGGAGATACAAGTCAAGTTTGTGCGGAGTTTTTGATTTTTCGTGAATAGAAATATCTGACGAAAAGGAAAATTTGCTTAATATTTTAGTAAATTTAGAATTTATCGATTGAAATTTCCGAGCAGGATTTAAATTCATTTGCCAGTTTAGTTGTAATTCTGTAACTGACTGTGCATCACCGAGACGAGTAATTTTATAATCATAATCGCCATCTTCTTGTTCCACACCGAACGAATCATAAAAACCATCTCCTTCACCAACTTCTACAAGCTCTTTCACTTTTTCATAAACATCCAGATTGTCAATTCTGTAATTTATTTTGTTATAAATGCTTTTATTGAGAAAATTCATTGAAATTTGAGTATCAAGCAGATCAAATTTGGAATTTGGCGTTTTGTTAAAATATCTGTTTTCTCTGTGTGAATATTCAGTTTTCAGATCGAATTTCTCATTCCCAAAATAGAAATTTCCTTTCCACAGATCTGCCCTTTTTATTTTTTCCCAATCAGATGCTGAACCTAAACTATCCTGATTTTCAACTTCATATTCGAGAGAAATTTTTACTTTGCCGAAATCAAAATCTGTCTTACAAAAATTTTTATTGATTCTATCATTTGATGAAATTGAGTGTGAAATTTCTCTTTCATAAAATCCTGCTGAAATATCCAAAAAATCATATTTATAATTGCAATTCAAATCATTAATTATCTGTTCAATTTCATTTGCAGTGCTATCTTCTTGCGTTTCATTTCTTTCAGAATAATTATAATTTATTGATGGTAAATATGGAAAAAATTTGTTTTGAAAATATGAAAATCGATTGGAAAAGAAATTCTGTTTTGCAAGCAAAATTAGATTTTTTTCTGAAAATTCTATCCGATTTTTCACCCAATTTTTTACTCTCAAACCAACATTTCCGCCATAATGAATTTGTGTGATTTTGACTGTATCAGAATCAATGAAATCTGAACTTTCATATTCTGTTTTTGCGGTTTCTGTGCGAGCCAAAGGGTGAAAATATCTATTTTTATATTCATAAAAAAATGAATTATCAGTCCGTCCAAAATCAGCGATATCACTCTTAAATTTCAATTTATTATACAGAGCAAATCCTTGATTATCGTTATCGTCAATTGGCGAAAAACTGTTTTTATCATAGTAAGTTACGATGCCTTCTGAATAAAGTAAAAATTTGCCGAGATTTAATTCAGCACCAAAATCGAGATTGAGATTTTTTTCTGGCAATGGGAGTTGCCTTTCTGGAATATAATCTCCATTTTCATCACCAACATATTTAAATTCATAGTATCCAATTTTGTTATAAGAACCATTTCCTGCGCCAACATAAGAAAAATGAATAAGATACTTTCCCGTAGAATCTAAGCCAACATATTCATATTCATAAATTTCGTCTGAATCGTTCCAGGTCTTCCTATAATAGCCATTTCCTGTTCCAACCGAATCAACTCCGCTTACTCTTGCTGCCGTTTGGTCATCTCCTGCAGATTTTAGACTATCCTTTTCTTCGTCAGAAAATGAATAATTTAATGGCATTTCTTTGTCGTCATTATCTGAAAGAATTTTGAAAAACAATTTTGCATTATTGTCAAAAAATGATAAATTTCCTGAACTCAAATATAGATTGCTTCGAAAATCTTCTGCGGAATATTCATAATCGGCAATTATGTGCGAATCATCCGTTATGACATTTGCATTTTTGAATGTTATTGAGCCCTCATTGTAATCGATTATGTAATCATTTCCGCGAGTTAGTAAATTTCCATTCAGATAGATTTTTTCCGTTCCCGCAAGCACTTTTACATTGGCAACATTTTTTCCTGGAAGATAATACGGTCCTTGCTTTCCTTCAATTCCATAAAATTTATGTGAGATAAATTCTCCATTTGAAATCGCTGCTGAAAAATCAAAATCATTCTTCGCTTCCCAATGAAAATTCACACCTTCCAATTTGTATTCGTAATTTGCAAAATATGTATCATCAAATTTGCAGAAAAAATCTCCAAAAGAGAGTGCATAATTTCCAGAATAAATCTTGATTAAAATTTTATCTAATTCGCTAATTTTTTTTGTCGAACCTTCTGGTGCGATTGGCGAATTGTTGTCAGAAAGTTGTGCTTTAATAAAAATATTATCGGAAAGTTCGCCGTCAATTTGAAGATAAAGTGATTGGTCAAAATCCATATCTTCTTGATTTCCAGCAGAAATAGAAAAACTTTTGCTTCCAGAAATATTCAGATTTGATGATGAATAATCAGGTTCTTCCGATTTTTTTTTGACTACCGGAATTCCGTTTTTTCGTGAAACTTTTTGCTTTTGAAATTTTGAAAATGAGAGTTGTAAATTTTTCGGAAATACTTTAAATTTTATTTGAATTTTTGTTTGAGAAGGAAATTTTTTAAGAAATTTTATTTCGCCTTTTTTGTAATAAAATCTATAATCTTCATCTCTATTTAAATTTTCATTTTTGAAAATAACAGTTTCAGAATTTGCAATAATATTTTGAAATCCAAGTTCGTAAATTTCATCAGTTTGAGTTATTATAATTGTTTTTTCTTTATCTAAAATTGAGAGATATTCTTCATTGAAAATTGTTGAAAAAAGCAGAAGGATGAAAATCAAAAGAACTGATTTTTTCATCTTAAATTGGCTTCTTTATCAATTTTTTTCTTTCGGAATTGCAATTGCCAAAATTAGATAAAGTAGAATTCCAAATCCGACAGAAAATATCAAAATCACAAAAAGAATTCTAATTATATTTGAATCAATTTCAAAATATTTTCCCAATCCGGCACAAACTCCAAAAACAAATTTGTCATCTCTATTCAGCGTTAATTTCGGCTTTTTATTATTTGTGATAACTTCAATTTCTATT
>JACNJR010000058.1 GCA_014382495.1 Candidatus Cloacimonadota bacterium
TTCCCTACTTCGCCCACAATCTCAACAGATTCAATAACCACATTCTCTTTTGGACAATCTCTCATTCCTGTTGTTTGGTTTATGCCGGTTGGCACATTTTTTATTTTATCAACAACATCCATTCCGTCAATCACTTTACCGAAAACAGCGTAACCAAAGCCGGCTCCCTCATCTCTGTGGTCAAGGGAAAAATTATCTACAACATTGATAAAAAATTGCGAAGTTGCAGAATTTATCTGATTTGTTCTTGCCATCGCAATTGTTCCTCGCATATTGCTCAAACCATTTCCAGCTTCATTCTTTATCGGCGGATGAGTGACAGATTTTCTCTGATAATTTTGGTCAAAACCGCCACACTGAATCATAAAGGTTGAAATAATTCTGTGAAATATCAGCCCATCATAAAATTTTTCTTTTGCATAAGTTAGAAAATTTTCAACTGAAATCGGTGCCTTGTCGCGAAATAATTCCAATTTAATATCACCAAAATTTGTGTGAATTACGACAATATCTTTGGCAAATTTTTCGGGAATGACCCTCTCCTCTTTTTCCATTTCATTAGATTTTGTGGATTTTTTTAACATATCTTCCTCCGTTTTGCAAGATGTTATTGTGATGAGTAATGATAGAAAAAGCAAAAGAATTAAAATTTTAGCCGAATGCTTAAAAACATTTTTCATCGCCCTTGTCTCCTTTTTTTTGAGGAAGAATCGCAGAAGCAATTTTATTTGTCAATATTTCTGAAAAAGTTGACAAGGCATATTTCTCATTTCCAATTTCATTAAAGAAAAAAAATGAAAAAATCAAGATTTTGTAAAATATTGAGAAGCGAACGAGAACTTGCTGAATGGAATAATTTTGTGGCAGCTACGGACGAATGTCCGATTATACAATCTACTGAATGGGGAGAGATAAAGCAAATTTCTGGCTGGCAGCCGATTCGCATCGCAATTTTTGAAGAGGACAAAATTGTTGGCGGAATTTCCATTCTGAAGAGAAAAATTCCTTTAATTAAAAACTCAATCTTTTACGCTCCGAGAGGACCAGTTTTGGATTTTCACAACGAATCGCTTTTTCATTTTTTAATTTCAGAAATCAAAAAAGTTGCAAAATCAGACAAAGCAATTGTGTTGAAAATTGACCCAGAAATATTGGAAACCGACTCAAAAGCAATTGAAATTTTGAGGAAAAGCAATTTTAATTTTGTGAAAAAACAGATTCAGCCGAGAGCGACATTTTTTGTAGATTTAACAAAAAACCTCGATGATTTGCTCGCAAGTTTTAAATCAAAAACGAGGTATAATATTCGGCTTTCTGACAGGAAAAGTGTAAAAATTAAGGAAATCACATCTTTGAAAGGCGCAAAAATATTTTACGAAATTTATCTCAAAACTGCAAAAAGGGATACCTTCATAATCCATAATTTTGAGTATTACAAAAAAGTTGTGGAGACAATGGCGGACAAAAAAATGGTTCATATCTTTATTGCGTATTTTCAGAAGAAGCCGATTGCTGGGGTATATATTTTCTCTTTTGGTCAAAAAATTTGGTATGTTTATGGCGCTTCATCAAATGAGCATCGAAATATGATGCCAAATCATGCGCTTCATTGGGAAATAATAAAATGGGCAAAAGAGAGTGGCTATAAAATTTATGATTTGTGGGGAATTCCTGCAAAGCCGCATCCGAAACATCCGCTATTTGGAGTTTATAGATTTAAGAAAGGATTTAATGGCGAGCTCAAAAAATTTATTGGAATGCACGACTTGGTTTTTCAGCCACTTCTGTATAACCTGATGAATAAAGGAATTAAAGAATATGTGGCGTTACGAAGTTTGATTAAAAAGGGGAAAATCTCAGATTCGCTTGGAGAATAAATTTTTGGAGTGCTTGACTCTGTCAAGAATAGGCGACGGAGTTGCCTACTCCATATAAATTGAAATGAAACTTAAAAATTTAGTATCAGCATTAAAAGGTTATAAAACTTTCAATTTTGATAATGCTGATAAAATAGAAATTTCAGGAATATCATTTGACTCAAGAACGATAAAACAGGAAGACATTTTTGTTGCAATCAAAGGTGAGAATTTTGATGGACATAAACACATAGAAGCTGCAGCAGAAAAAGGCGCAAAGGCAATTGCTTGTGAAAATTCAAGTTATATTTCAAATCTGAAAATTCCTGTATTTGTTGTTCAAAATTCAAGAAAAGCATTGGCAGTTCTCGCAGCAAAATTTTATGATTATCCAGCAAGAAAAATGAAAATAATCGGCGTGACCGGAACCGACGGAAAAACAACAACGGCAAATCTGATTTTCAACATTCTGAAAAGTGCTGGATACAAGGTTGGACTGATAACTTCTATCAATGCAGTAATTGGAGATGAAATTTTTGAAACAGGTTTTCACACAACAACACCAGATGCAGTTCAGATGCAGAAATATTTAGCGGAAATGGTTTCTGCAAATACAGATTATGCCGTAATTGAGAGTTCATCGCACGGACTTGCTCAGCACCGAACCGATATGTGTGAATTTGATGTTGCAGTTATCACAAATATTACTTCGGAACATTTAGATTATCATAAAAATTTTAATGACTACAAAGACGCAAAAGCAAAATTGTTTCAATCTTTGAGCACAAATTTTCACAAAAATAAAATTTCCAAAGTTTCAATTTTGAATAAAGATGATGTGTCATTTGAATTGCTAAAAGAGTTCAAATCAGAATTTCAATTTTCTTATGGATTTGGAAAAACGGTAGATTTTTCTGCGGAAAATATTCGATATAAAAATCGGCAAATACATTTTAATGTTCAGACACCGAACCAAAATTTTTCTATTGAGACAAATTTGTTGGGAAGATATAATATCAGCAATATTCTTGCAGCTGTTGCTGTTGCATCTTCGCAAAACATCTCCAAAATGGCAATTCAAAAGGGCATAAAATCGCTTAAAAAAGTCAAAGGCAGAATGGAATTTATTGAACACAATTCAGGAGATCTTGAAGTGATTATTGATTTTGCGCACACTGTCAATGCACTTGAGAATGCCTTGAAAGCTGCAAAAAGATTTACAAAGAATAAGCTTATTCTCGTCTTCGGTTGCGCTGGACTTCGCGATAAAAGCAAGAGAAAAAAAATGGGCGAAATTGCTGGGAAATTTGCTGATAAGATTTTCATTACAGCGGAAGATCCGCGCACAGAATCGGTTGAAAAGATTATGAATGAAATTGCAAAAGGATGTGAAATTTCTAATCGAAAAGAGAATTTGGATTTCTGGAAAATATCAGATAGAAAAAAAGCAATAACAAAAGCAATTTTATTTGCTGAAAAAGAGGATTTGGTGATTTGTTGTGGAAAAGCCCAAGAAACGACGATGTGCATTGGCGAAAAGGAAATTCCGTGGGACGAATATAAAGTTGTAAAATTTGCATTGGGGAAAAGATGTCAGATAAATTGAAAACTAAATTTTTAGGAAAAACAATAAAATCTCCACTCGTCCTTCCGGCTGGAATAATGGATATGTCTTTTTCCGGTTTGAATTATGCTGTCCAAAATGGAGCTGGAATTGTTACTTCAAAATCACTAACTTTAGAACCAAGAATGGGACATAAAGGACCTGTAGTTGCGGAATTTGAAGGTGGCTTATTAAACTGTATGGGATTGTGTAATCCCGGAATTGAAGATGGTCTTGCTGAAATCAATCAATTTAAAAAACACTCGGATATTCCCGTTATTGTTAGCGTTTTTGCTACAAATATTTTAGATTTTCTAAAACTGACTAAATATGTGAACAAATCCAAAGCCGATTTTTTGGAATTAAATTTATCTTGCCCAAATGTATTCGATGAATTTGGCATTCCACTTTCAGCTTCCAAAGAAAAAGTCGGCGAAATAATTTCTGCTGTAAAAAAGATTTCCAAATTACCGATAATTGCTAAACTTTCACCAAATGTTTATGATATTAGCGAGATTGCACTTTCGGCCGAAAGTGCAGGCGCAGACGCACTTTGTCTCATCAATACAGTTGGTCCCGGAATGTTAATCGACACAAAAATGGTAAAACCGGTTCTCTTCAATAAATTTGGCGGGCTTTCCGGTCCTTGCATAAAACCAATTGCACTCAAACTTATTTATCAAACTTATTCTGCTGTAAATATTCCAATTATTGGAATGGGCGGAGTAAAAAGTGGCGAAGATGCTGTCGAAATGTTGATGGCAGGAGCGACAGTTATTGGTGTTGGAACAGCAGTGTATTGTCGTGGAATTGAAGTGTTTAATAAAATAAATGATGAAATCACAAAGTTTATGAAAGAAGAAAATTACAAAAAATTAAGCGAAATTCCAAAGTTAAAGAAATTATAAATAAAAAATTTAAAATTCTTAATTTTAAAGGTTAAAATGAACAAAAGATTCACATTGTCAATTGCAAAAATAGTTGAAGAAACAAAAGGTATCAAAACTTTCACATTTAAACATAAATTAGATGCGAAACCGGGACAATTTATTATGCTCACCGATTTTGAGGGTGGTGAAAAACCTTTCTCTATTTCCGATTGCACAGAAGATGAATTTTCCATTACCGTCAAAAAAATTGGCGAATTCACCGCGCGTCTTTTCCAAAAACGCATTGAAGATTACGTTTCAATAAGAGGTGCTTACGGCTCCTCTTTTTTTATATCTAAAAACAAAGTTCTGCTGGTTGGCGGTGGATATGCCATTCCTACTTTTTATTTTCTCAGTAAGATTTTATTGAAAAATAAAGCAGATATAACTTTGATAAACGGAGCGCGAACAAAAGAAGAACATATTTTTGCAGATAGATTCCAGAAATTAAATATCAAAGTAATAAATGCAACTAATGATGGCAGTTTTGGTGAAAAGGGAACTGTCGTGAATGTCGCTAAAAAACTTATAGAAGATGAAAATTTCGATTTTCTCTATGCTTCCGGACCGGAAATGATGATGAAAACATTGCAAAAAGTTTGTGGCGAAATTGAGTATGAATTCCTTTTTGAGAGATATATGAAATGCGCAATTGGTATTTGTGGAAACTGCACAATGGATCCGCTTGGATTGAGGTTGTGTGTGGAAGGACCAGTGCTTCCCAAAAAGAAAATTAAGTTATTAACCGAATTTGGAAAATATCACCGTGATGCATCAGGGGAAAGGATAAAATATTGAAAATTGATAATTTAAAATTGAATAATTATTATAATTCAGAAAATAAAAGTAACTCAAACATCCTGTTTAAAAAAATGCACAATTTGGAATAATTGTGATACGAAATGAAAACACTACTAAAAAACTGTAAACTAATCAACGGGTTATTTGATATCATCATTGAAGATGAAAAAATTGTCGAGATTATTTTGAGTCGTAAGGAACGACGATACGAGAAAGAATTTGACCAAATCATCAACATCAAAAACAAACTGGTTATTCCAGCAATGATCGATGCTCACGCCCATACTCGCGATTTACAGCAAAGCGAAAAAGAGGATTGGATAAGTTGTTCGGAAGCTGCGATTAATGGCGGAGTTTCCACAATTTTTGATATGCCGAACACAATTCCAGCCACGACAAATTTAGCAAATTTAAACTTAAAAAGAAAAGTCGCAGAAAAATCGTTGGTTAATAAAATGTTCTATCTCGGCGCAACAAATCAAAATGCAGATGAAATTGAAAAAATACTTGCGGAAAGGCCGAATGATATTGCTGGGATTAAAATTTTTTTGGCAAGTTCCAGCAAAAATGATGTGCTTTCAAAAAATAAAATTGAGAATGTGTTTGAAATTGCCAAAAAATACGATAAAGTTGTAGCAGTTCATTCTGAATTGCAAAGTTGTCTCGATAAATGGCAAACTAAAATTTCTGAAAAAACAATCCAAAATCACAATATTATTCGCAATCGGAAATGTGCAATTGAAGGAACAAAATTGATTTTGGATATTGCTCAAAAAGTTGGCAACAAGTTGTATATTTGTCATATTTCGACAGCTGAAGAAATTGAGTTAATTGCAGCAGCAAAAACTAAAAATCCAAACATTTTTTGCGAAGTTACACCGCATCATCTTTTTTTGGATGAAACGATTTTGGCGAAAGTTGGAAACTTTGGAAAAGTGAATCCGCCACTTCGCACAAAAGCAGATAATCTCGCGTTATTAAAAGCGATAAACGATGGTATTATTGATGTAATTGGAACTGATCACGCACCGCATACTTTGGCAGAAAAAGAGCAAAAATATCCAAAAGCACCATCCGGTTTTCCGGGTTTAGAAACAGCACTTCCGCTTCTTTTGAATGCGGTGAGCGAGAATAAAATTTCGTTGAATAAAATAGTTGAATTGACAAGTTTTAATGTTGCTAAAATATTTAATCTGAAAAATCGTGGAGAAATAAAAATAGGATTTTTTGCGGATTTAGCAATAGTAGATATTTCTGAAAAATGGAAAATAGATGCTTCCAAATTTCGTTCAAAAGCAAAATATTCGCCATTTGACGGAATGAAAATTAAAGGAAAAATAAAAACGACTTTTGTGAATGGTAAAAAATATAAAATCAGGAGAAAATAAAATGACGATAGAAAAATTTATTTTAGATTTAGAAAAAATTGGGGCGATAAAGTTCGGAAATTTCACACTGAAAAGCGGATTGCAATCACCATTTTATTTTGATTTGCGTGATATGATTTCTTGTCCTGAAATTCTGGATGGAATAGCAGAATTATTAGCAGAGAAAATCAAAGATATGGATTTCGATATTTTGACGGGAATTCCTTATACTGCACTTCCAATTGCGTCGCTTGTTTCGGCAAAATTGGGCAAACCGCTCATCTATATGCGCAAAGAGGAAAAAGCGTATGGAACCGGAAATAATGTGATAGGCAAGTTCGAGAAAGGCGATAAATGTTTGGTGATTGATGACCTGATAACAACGGGTGCCAGTAAAATCGAAACGGCAGAAAAGTATGAAAAAGAGGGTGTTGTCGTGAAGGATTTTATGGTGGTTATAGATCGTAGTGCAAACGGAACCGAAGAACTTGCGAAAGATGGTTACAAACTTCACAGTTTGATTTCACTTCCCGAAATTTTGCAAATTTTACAAAGCAAAAAATTAATTTCTTCTGAAAAAATTATGGAAATAAATAAGTTTACCGAAAATTTGAAAACATCAAAATCTAATGATAAAAAATATGTGAATCCGCTAACCCAAAAGTTGCTCGATAAAATAAATGAAAAGAAATCAAATCTCGTTCTCTCTCTCGATGTTACCACCCAAAAAGAATTTTTCGACATTCTGAAGCAATGCGGAAACGAAATTGTGATGCTGAAAACTCATATTGATATTCTCGATGATTACGATGAGAATTTCATTCCTAAACTGCAAAAATATGCGAAACGCCAAAATTTCCTCATTTTTGAAGACAGAAAATTTGCCGATATTGGCAATACCGTAAAACATCAATATCGAAATGGGATTTTCAAAATTAGCGAATGGGCGGAATTTGTTACGGTGCATATGGTGGCGGGTGCAGGTATTTTGAACGGACTTTTCGACGGCATCGAAAATCGCGGTGCTTTCGTTCTGGCAAGAATGAGTTCAAAAGGAAATCTCATCAACGAAACTTACACGCGCAAATGTTTTGAAATTGCCAAAAACAATCCACATTTAATCGCTGGTTTCATTGGTCACGGAAAAAGTGTGGAAGATATAAAAAGATTCAAAGCAAAATTTCCGGGAAGCGAACTTTTGTTGATGCCTGGAGTGAAACTCGAACGCGGAACAGATGCGATGGGGCAGCAATATATGGTGGTGGAAGATGCCATAAACGGTGGAGCAGATTGCATCATTGTGGGGCGTGGCATTATCAAAGCCGAAAACCCAGCCAAAGAGGCAAAAATCTACCGCGAACGAGCTTGGGAAAGTTATAAGGGCAATTAATAATTAATAGTGAATAATTAAAAGATATGGTGAGGAGAAAAAAATGAAAAATTTAATTTCAATGCGAGATTTGACTAAAAAAGATATTTTGCAATTTTTGGAATTAGCAGAAAAAATTGAAAAAAGCAAAATTAAACCAAATTTAAGTAAAAAATTAGCAGCTCTGATTTTTTATGAGCCATCGACCAGAACCCAGTTTTCTTTTGCAACGGCAATGAAAAAACTTGGCGGACAGACCATAACAATGCGAGGAACTCAATCAACTTCAGTGCAGAAAGGCGAAACTTTTGCAGACACTTTGAAAACCATAAGTATGTATGCCGATTTAATTATTATGAGGTCAGCTATCGAGGGTTCTGCTCACTATGCTTCGGAAGTGGTTGATATTCCAGTAATAAATGCTGGAGATGGCGCAAATCAGCATCCCACGCAAGCGCTTTTGGATTTGTATTCGATGAAAAAAACGCAGGGAACTTTGGAAAATTTGACCATTGGAATTGTGGGAGATTTGAAATTTGGCAGAACTGTCCATTCTTTGGTTCAGGCGATGAGTGATTTCAAACCAAAATTTTATTTTATCTCACCATCATTCTTGAAAATGCCCGAGTACATTAACGAAGATTTGAGAGAAAAAAATGTTTTCTTCCAAGAGTTAAAAGATGCTGAAGAAAAAATTCAGGAAATGGATTTGATGTATGTTACACGAATTCAAAAGGAACGCTTTGCAGATCCGGAAGATTACGAAAAAGTGAAAGGTTCTTATATTATAGAAAGCGCTATGCTGAAAGGAGTTAAGAAGAAATTCAAGATACTTCATCCCCTTCCAAGAGCCGGTGAAATTTCAACTGATGTTGACAAAACAAAATATGCATATTATTTTCAGCAAGCAAAAAATGGAATTTATGTGAGACAGGCAATCATTGCGACTTTGCTGGGAGGCACAAAATGAAACAAATGAAAGTGGATGCCATAAAAAACGGAACCGTAATTGACCACATTTCAGCCGGAAAAGGAATGCAAGTTGCCGAGATAATAAACATCTCTGGCGAGAATGAAGTTTTTATCGGAGTTAATCTTCAAAGTAAAAAAATTGGAAAAAAAGATATCATCAAAATTGAAAACCGCGAACTAACTTCCGAACAAGTAAATACTGTCGCTCTTATTGCACCACAAGCAACTTTGGTCATCATCAAAAATTATGAGGTTGCAAAAAAGGTCTCTTTGAAATTACAGGAAAATATTGAAAATATCGTGGTTTGCCCAAATCCAAAATGCATAACAAATGTTGATAATATACCAACAAAATTTAAACTTGTCGGAATTGAACCCACAAAAATTCGTTGTGTATATTGCGAGCGAAAATATAACGTGGACGAGATAAGCATAAGAATTTAAACGGAGAAAAATATGGCTAAAAATATTATTTTAGAACCTTCGCGGACATTGGCGGAATACCGACTTTTGCCCGGTTTGAGCACAAATGAAACTAAGCCTGAAGATATTTCATTGCGAACTCCGTTAGTTTTTTCTGAGGGAAATAAGAAGAAATTTTATCTGAACATTCCTCTGGTTTCTGCTGCAATGCAATCTGTTTCTGGAACAAAAATGGGAATCGAGTTGGCAAAACTTGGAGGAACGGCATTTATATTCTGCTCTCAAAGTATTGAATCTCAGGCTAAAATGATTTTCAAAATAAAAAACCATAAAGCCGGATTTGTAAAACCCAGAAATATGAAACCGGAAATGACCATTTCTCAAATGTATAAAATACGGCAGCAAACAGGATTTTCAACTTTCCCGGTTGTAAATGAAAATGATATTTTTTTGGGATTGATTTCAAAGTGGGATTACGATATTTCTCTGCACAAAGATTTTTTAGTTAAGGACAGGATGATTTCCAGAAAAAATATCGAAGTTGGAATCAACATAACAAATTTGTTGGAAGCTAATCAGATTTTGCTTGAAAGTCACAAATCGATTCTTCCTATTCTGGATGAAAAAGGAAAACTTTTGTATATGGTTTTTCGGAAGGATATTAATGACCAGCTTGATAATCCGCTGGAAGTTCATGACGAAAAAAAGCAACTTCTGGCAGTGGCCGCAATAAATACTCAAGATTACAAAGAACGCATCCCATCTCTGGCCGAACAGAATGTTGATGTTTTATCTGTTGATTCATCTCATGGGCATTCCGTTTTTCAAAAAGAAACACTTAAATGGAGCAATAAGAATTTTCCGAATATTCCGATTATTGGCGGAAATGTAATCACAAAAAAGGGATTTAGATTTCTGGTTAATAATGGCGCGGCAGCAGTAAAAGTTGGAATGGGCGGCGGTTCGATTTGCATCACGCAGGAACAGAAAGGAACGGGAAGAGGTCTGGCAACGACTATAATTGAAGTTGGAGAAGAACGCGATAGGCATTTCAAAGAAACGGGAAAATACATTCCAGTCATCGCTGATGGCGGAGTTACCAGCACGAAAGATATCACAATCGCTCTGGCGCTGGGTGCTGATTATGTAATGATGGGAAGATATTTTGCCAGAATGGAAGAATCGCCCACAAAAAAAATCGTGGTTAATAATCGAGTTATGAAACCATATTGGGGAGAAGGTTCGGCACGAGCAAGAGATTGGAAAATAAAGCGTTACGAACAGGCAAAATTCGTTGAAGGAGTGGAAGGATTGGTGGAGTATGCAGGAAGATTGAGAGATAACCTTGATGAAACATTGGCGAAAATTAAATCATCAATGTCAACCTGTGGAGTTAAAAATATAAAAGAATTACACAAAAAAGCCGAACTTGAACTCGTTTCTGCATTATCTATCCGCGAAGGAAAAGTGCACGATATCTATCAAGGTGCAGAAGGAAATAATAGCGAAAATGAAACAACAAATTAGAAAAAGGAACCACAAAGATATTTTGGTTGAAGATAAATTAATTTTAAAAATAAAATTTCAAAACTCGAAGCCATTATTTTTATGTTGATTTACATCAGCGATTTGGGATTTCTCTTTTATCGAAAATGAATGCAACAAAAATCATCGAAGAAAAATAGTGAGAAAATTACTTATTTTAAATTGCGCCTCAACGGCAACTGGCATCGTTAGATTGAATGAATTGCTGATTAAATTGTTTGAAAGATACGAGATTGATTTTAAAATTTTTAATCTCACCGATAAAATTGGCAATCTAACTGAATTTTCTCACTTGCTAATCACCGGTTCTGCTTTTTTCGCTTCGCGAGAAAATGAGCACGATGAGAAATTGTATGAAATTGTGCAGCAGTTTACAGACAAATCTATTTTGGGGATATGTTACGGGCATCAAATGTTGGCGAAAGCGTTGATGTCGCAAAATGTCTGTCGCAAAAGTACGACGCCGGAATTGGGTTGGCGAAAGGTAAATCTTGTTAGAAATTTTTTATTTAAAGGTATTTCTGAACCTGTTTTTTATCAATCTCATTTTGAGGAAGTCTTTGGTTTGAGCAATGATTTTTCCATTATTGCGACTAATTCAAATTGTGATATTCAAGGTTTTCAATATAAAAATTTACCTATTTGGGGAGTGCAATTTCATCCGGAAGTTACATTCGCATACGGGCAAAAATCAATTGCAAACAATCGGACTAAGTTTGTCGCAAAAGGTGATTTTTTTCAAGATGAATTAAAATATCCTCAGCAAATTGAACAAAATTTCAAAATATTCGAGAATTTTTTAAAAAGTTGAAAATAGAGAGGTTCAATGAGTAGTTACAAAAAAGCTGGTGTTGACATCGAAGCGGGCGATAACGCGAGTAAAATTGCATACGAATTTGCAAAATCTACATTTTTTTCCCGCAAAGGAATGATCGGTGAATCAATTGCGGATGATGGCTCTTTCGCCGGACCAATCGATATGGGAGATTTCTATCTTGTTCAATGTGATGACGGCGTTGGTACAAAAATGGAAATCGCCGAAAGAATTGGTAAATTTGATACTATTGGACAAGACCTTTTGGCAATGGTTTGCGATGATGCGATCTGTCTGGGAGCGGAGACTATTTCGATGACAAATACACTCGATACAAATAAAGTTGATGCCAAAATTATCCACGCTTTGATGCAAGGTCTCGCAAAAGCCTGTATAGAACAGAAAATTGTTATTCCAGGTGGTGAAATTGCCGAAATTGGAAATAGTGTAAATGGTAATATCTGGAACGCTACTGCAGTCGGAATTTTGGAAAAAGATAAAGTTATAACTGGTGCTAACATTGCAATTGGCGATAAAATCATTGCTTTGAAAGAGAAAGGTTTTCGCTCGAATGGTTTTTCGCTGGTACGCTACATAATCGAACAAAATTTTGGTAAAGATGGTTATTTAAAACAATCTCCATTTGGTAAAAGTTGGGGAGAAATTTTACTTGAACCGTCCCAAATTTATTCCGCAGAATTACTCAAAATATTGGGCAGATTTGGTGGAAAAAGAAAAATTAATGTAAAAGGAATTTCACACATTACAGGTGGTGGAATTGGTGGTAATTTTAATCGTATCTTGAAAAAAACAAATTTAGGAGCCAATTTTGATGATCTATTTGCACCGTCATTAATGGTGAAAGAGATTCAAAAAATGGGCAAAGTTTCCGAGCAAGAGGCATATAAAACTTGGAATATGGGTAATGGAATGATGATTGTAGTGGCTCCAAAAGATGCTGATAAAACTTTGGAAATGTTGCAACTTGACGCAAAAATAGTGGGTGAAATCATTATTGACCCCAAAATAATTTTACATTCAAAAGGAAGTAATCCTCAAACAATAATTTATAATTTGGAAAAGTAAAGAATGAAAAATCAAATTCAATTAGTACTAAAAGATGGTATTCGCGATGTTGAAGGTGAAAGAATAACCAAAACGGCCAAAGATTTTTTGGGTATTGAAACTGGCAAAATCAAGACTGGAAAAATTTTCAATTTAACCTACAATATAAACGAAAGCGATGTGAAGATTTTCGCCGAAAAAGGGTTGTGCGATGAGATTATTCACAATATTTTCATAAATTCATTTTATCAAAATGAATTTTATAAAGCTTATGTGTTAGTGGCGAAATTGCCTGGGGTTACTGACGATGAAGGTGTTTCAGCTCAAAAAACATTGAACGATATTTTGGAATTAAATCTGGATGTTAATACACAACATATCTACACGGAAGAAATTTATTTAATCGAAAATGAACTTGCTGAAAATGACTTGAAAATTTTAGCAGAAGGACTTTTAGGCAATAAATTAATTCACCATTTTGAGTTTGGAAAATTTGCAGGAAAAGTTAATTATATTCCAACTGTTAAAATTCCAGATGGCAAAAAAGTTAATTTAATCAATTTATCTGTCGATGATGAAAATCTTTTAGAATTGTCGCAAAAAATGCTTTTATCGTTAAATTTAGAAGAGATGAAAGCAATTCAAAATTATTTTAATACTGATGACATAAAAGCAATTCGTAAAAAAAATAATTTACCAGAATTGCCAACTGATTTGGAGATTGAAATTTTGGCACAAACTTGGAGTGAACATTGTAAACACAAAGAGTTTGCCGCAACAATAAATTATGAAAATATCGAAACGGGTGAAAAAAAAGTAATTAATTCACTTTTTAATACTTACATCCGAAAATCCACCGAAATTGTCCGCGAAAGATTGAAAAAAGCAGGTAATAATTGGCTTTTAAAAATTTTCACAGATAATGCAGGCGTGGTAAAAATTGATGACGATTCGGTTTTTGTTTGGAAAGTGGAAACACACAATTCACCTTCTGCCATCGATCCATACGGCGGTGCGATAACCGGGATTTTGGGTAACAACCGAGATCCTCTTGCAACTGGAATTGGCGGTGCAAAATTACTTTTCAACACGAATGTATTGTGTTTTGGTCCACCAAATTACAATAAAAAATTATTGAAAGGACAGTTGCATCCAAAACGAATTTTCGAAGGAGTGCGTCACGGTATCGAAGATGGCGGCAATAAAAGTGGTATTCCAACTGTAAATGGTTCGATTATCTTTGACGAACGATACAGCGGTAAACCACTAGTTTATTGTGGAACTGGCGGTGTGATGCCAGCCAAATATAACGGCGTTGATTCTTGGTTGAAACCGATTGATGCTGGGGATATTATCGTGATGGCGGGTGGACGAGTCGGGAAAGATGGCATTCACGGAGCCACTTTTTCTTCTGCAGAGATTGACGAAAATTCACCGCAATCTGCCGTGCAAATTGGTAGCCCGATTACCCAAAAATTCGTGGCAGATTTTATGCAAGATGCTGTGAAAAATGGTTTAATAAAATGTTCGACCGATAACGGTGCCGGCGGGCTTTCATCTGCGGTTGGTGAATTGGCAGAAATCAGTGGTGGGGCGATTGTAAATTTAGAAAAAGTTCCTTTAAAATATGAGAATTTGAAACCTTGGGAAATATTTATCTCCGAATCGCAAGAGCGGATGATTTTCGTGGTGGAGAAAGAAAATGTAACGAAATTATTCCAATTTGCTGAAGAGCGAGAAGTGGAACTTTCTAATATTGGAAAATTTACTTCAACCGGTTTTTTGGATGTTCGTTTTGAAGGCGAAAAAATTGCTCTTTTGGAGATGGATTTTCTGCATAATGGCGTTCCCAAAAAAGTGATGGGAGCAGAGTGGAAAAAGCCAAAATTGAACGAACCGAAACTTCCGCAAATTTTAGATTATAATGAAATTTTGCTAAAATTAATGGGTAGTTTCAACATCTGTTCGCGTGAAAATGTGATTCGTCAATACGACCACGAAGTGAAGGGTAAGACGATTATCAAGCCGCTGATGGGCGCAAATGGGAAAGCACCACAAGATGCGGCGGTGATGCGGCTCAATTTTGATGGATTTGGAGGATTGGCGATTTCAAATGGGATTTGTCCTAAATTTGGTGACATCGATGCTTACGAAATGAGTGCTGGTGCCTTTGATGAAGCGGTGCGACAGATTATTTCGGTGGGTGGAAAATTGCCAGATGTGAACGATGATTCCAATCGGTTTTGGACGGTGAATGATAATTTTTGTGTGCCAGATTCAGCTTTTCATTCTGAAAATAATCCGGATGGGAAACAGAAACTGGCTAAACTTGTGCAGATGAATGAAGCACTTTTTGACTTGGCGACATTTTACAATATTCCAATGACTTCTGGCAAAGACAGTATGAAGAATGATTTCAAAGCTGGAAAAGTGAAAATTTCGGTGCCACCAACAATACTCTATTCGATGGTAGCGAAAATCGATGATGTACGCGAAACGATTACGAGCAATTTTAAAGCGAGAGGTGACTTAATTTATATCGTGGGTAAGACTTATGACGAATTGGGCGGTTCGGAATTCTACAAATTATTTGATGAATTGGGTGCAAATGTGCCAAAAGTTAGACGCGAAAACGCAATGCGAATTTACCAAAAAATGATGCAAGCAAACGATGCCAAAATCATCGAATCGAGCCACGATATTTCGGATGGTGGACTTGCTATAACCATTGCCGAAAAAGCGTTTGGTGGTGAATTCGGTGCAGAAATTCAGCTTGAAAATTGTGAAAAAATTTCGTTAAATGCCATTTTATTTGCGGAGTCCCATTCGAGATTTGTAGTTTCAGTGCAACAAATTAATCAACACATTTTTGAGGATTATTTTGGAAACGATGCAACATTTATTGGTAAAGTTACAGATGAGGCAAAATTGCGAATTTCAAAAGAAAAACTATCTATAATAAATGTAGAAATTACTGAGTTGATGCGAGCTTGGGATAATGGCTTGGAGAAAAAATGAAAAAAGTAAAATCGTTAATAATTACAGGTTTTGGGATAAATTGCGAAGAGGAGATGGCGGCGGCTTACAAAATAGCTGGCGCAGAGTCTGAAATCGTCCATTTGAATGACATTTTATTGGGTAAAAAATCCATCCATAATTTTGATATTTTGAATTTTCCGGGTGGATTTAGCTTTGGTGATGATTTGGGAAGTGGCAAAGTGCTCGCCAATAAAATGAAATTCAAAAAACTACAATCGGGTAAATTATTTTTAGATGATTTGAAGGATTTTATTGCCAGTGGAAAATATATTTTTGGGATTTGCAATGGTTTTCAATTTTTGGTGAAAATGGGACTTTTGCCAGATGTTGCTGAAGATTTCAATCAAGAAGTTACTTTAACTAAAAATAATTCTGCGAAATACGAAGATAGATGGGTTTGGTGCAAGGTTAACGAAAATAGCAATTCACCATTTTTGACGGGAATTGAAAAAATTCAAGTTCCAGTGCGCCACGGCGAAGGAAAATTGATTATTAAAAATAAGAAGATTGAAAAAAAAATAATTGAAAACAATTTGAACTGCTTATCTTATTGCGATGAGAATGGTTACGAAACTGCGGAATATCCGCAAAATCCCAATGGTTCAGATTTGAATTGCGCCGCGCTCACCAACGAAAGCGGGCAAGTTTTTGGTATGATGCCTCATCCGGAAGCATTTTTGAGTTTATATAACCATCCGAATTGGGGTCAGTTAAAACGGCAAAATCCAAAAATTTCGGAAGATGGAGAAGGATTGCAAATTTTCAAAAATATCGTTGATAAAATTATAAAAGAGGTAAAATGATAAAAATAAAAAAAGCATTATTGAGTGTTTCAGATAAAACTGGTATTGTGGAACTTGCCAAAGTTTTACGAAAATACGGTTGCGAAATTATCTCAACTGGTGGCACCAAAAAGGCTTTGGAAAATGCAGGAATTGAAGTTGTAGAAATTTCTAAAATTACTGGTAATCCAGAAGCGTTTGGTGGACGCATGAAGACGATTTCGTTTAACATTGAATCTGCCCTTTTATTTGACCGTGAGAAAGATAAAACAGAAGCAGAAAAATTGAAAATTGAGCCAATTGATATGGTGGTTTGCAATCTCTATCCTTTCGCAAAGGTGAAAGAACAGAATGCAGATTTTGAAACTTTGATTGAAAATATCGATATTGGTGGACCCACAATGCTACGCGCTGCTGCTAAAAATTTCAAGTATGTTACGACAATTACCGATGTAAATGATTATGCTAAAATTATGGCAGAATTAAATAAAAATGAAGGTGCAATTAGCTATGAAACTCGCAAGAATTTAATGCGGAAAACATTTAATCACACCGCCGATTACGATGCACTCATTGCCACCACAATGGATGAATTTGCGGAAATTCGTTCACTGCGATTTCATTTTGGAGATGGCAAAAAATTGCGTTACGGCGAAAATTCACATCAAAATGGATATTTTTACCATGAAATGAATAAAAATAATTCACTTTCTGAAATGGAAATTCTGCATGGAAAAGAGCTTTCATTCAATAATATTGCCGATATTCAAAGTGCGATTGACGCGGTGAAAAATTTAGAAAATTTTGCGGTTGCAGTTGTAAAACACAACAATCCGTGTGGGTTGGCAAGCGGAAAAAATCAGCGAAAAGTATTTGAAATGGCGTGGAATGGTGACCCAATTTCGGCGTTCGGTTCAATCATCGCATTCAATAAAAAGGTAGATTTAGAAACGGTCGAATTTTTGCATTTAAACGATGAAAATAAACAAAATCGTAAATTTGTGGAAGTTATTATTGCCCCCGATTTTTCAGCAGAAGCACTCACATATTTACAATTTCATAAAAATTTGCGTGTCATCAAATTTGATCCTCAAAAATCAAAAATGAAAAATGATATAAAATTTTTGAACGGTGCGATTTTAGTGCAAGACGCAGATATTGAACTTTATTCAAAAATGGATTGCGTGACAAACCGTAAAATGGATGTTGAAAAAGATAAAAAATTAATTGAATTTGGGCTCATTGCGATGCGAATGGTGAAATCAAATTCGATAATTATTGTGCGAAAATTGGCTGGCGGAACTTTCCAACAAATCGGTATGGGTGCCGGACAACCTAACCGTTTGATTTCCACAAAATTGGCGATTGAAAAAGCGAAAGAAAATTTTGCAAATGAATACAATGGTGATAGTTTAGAAGCATATTTCAAAGCACAATTTGCAAAATGTTTTCTAATTTCAGATGCATTTTTTCCATTTGCAGATAATGTGGAAATTGCAGCTGAAAGTGGCATCAAAACTATTGTTCAGCCGGGTGGATCGATGCGAGATAAATCTGTGATTCGTAAATGCAATGAACTTGATGTGGCAATGATTTTTACAGGTTTAAGACATTTTAAACATTAAAAAATAAAAAATATAAAGAGGGAATGATGAATTGTTTAGGAAATTTTTACACACCACAGTTGGAAGTGATACATCGCGGAAAAGTACGCGATAGCGTTAGAATTGATGATGAAACGAGAATGATTGTAATTTCAGATCGTATTTCAAGTTTCGATAATGTGCTCAATAATTTTGTGCCGTTCAAAGGTGCGGTGTTAAATGGAATTACTAATTTTTGGTTTGAAAAAACTCGCGAAATAGTTGCAAATCACTTCATTAAAATGGTGGATCCCAGCATAAGTTTAGTGAAAGAAGCAGAACCGATTCGTGTGGAAATGATTGTGCGTGGTTATCTCACAGGCTCAATGTGGCGTGGTTACAAAAATGGCAAACGCGAATTTTCTGGTGTGAAGGTTGGCGATGGTTTACAGCAAAATGGAAAATTTGAAAATCCAATTTTAACACCAACTACAAAAGAAGATTCTGATCGTGAAATCTCACCTGCTGACATTGTAACAGAAGGTTGGACGACAAAAGAAATTTACGAAAAAATGACAGAAATCTCACTTCAACTTTTTGATTATGGTAGTAAATTCTTAGCTGAGAGAGGGACTATTCTTGTCGATACGAAATATGAGTTCGGACTTATAGATAATGAAATTATTTTGATTGATGAGATTCACACGCCAGATTCATCACGCTTTTGGTCAGCGGAAGATTATGCAAAAAATCCACTAAAAGTTGATTCGATAGATAAAGAATTTGTGCGACAGTGGCTTTTGGAAAATAGAGAAAATAATGAGTTCAAATCTGTTTTACCAATTGAAATTATCGAAGAAACTTCGCGTCGCTATCTTCATATTTACAAAAGCATTACGGGAAATGACCTGGCGGTTGATAAACTCGAAAATGTGAATGCACGCGTCTATCGGAATTTATTGAACAATGACATTATTAAAGATGGTTATGTGGTGATTATCATGGGATCTCCCGTTGATTTGGAACATTGCCAAAAAATTAGAAATGTGCTCGGAAAATATGGAATTTATACAGAAATGAGGGTTACTTCGGCACATAAAAATGGAGAGAGAATTCCCGGAATTGTAGAAGTTTATAATAATTCGATTGAGCCAGGTGCAGTAATTGCGGTGGCAGGAAGATCGAATGGACTCGGTGGTGCGTTAGCGGCAAATTTGGCACTTCCGGTTTTCAATTGCCCGCCTTTCAAAGATAAAGTGGATATGATGGTCAACATCAATTCGTCGCTCATTATGCCTTCCAAAACGCCCGCTGCATCCGTTATTGATGTAAGTTCTGCGGCACTTTGTGCGCTTCGTAGTTTGAACACACCGCGTTTAAAAGAAATTTTCCGAAATGAAATTGCAGAAGTTAAAACAGGCTTAATCGAAGCAGATAAAGAGATGAAAAAATTATGAAAATTGCAGTAATTGGTTCGGGCGGTAGGGAGCATGCTGTTGCGTGGAAATTATCGCAAAGTAAATTGATGGAAAAAGTTTTCGTTTTACCGGGAAATGGTGGCACAAAAAATAATGTTCCAACCGATATTTCTAACTTTGAAGAAATTTTGCATTTTTGTCGAAATAATACAATTGAATTATTGTTTGTAGGTCCAGAAGACCCACTTGCAAATGGGATTGTGGATTATTTTGAAGATACTCCAGTTATGGTTTTTGGTCCTGAAAAAAGAGCGGCACTTTTGGAAAGTTCTAAAATCTGGTCTAAAAAATTTATGCAAAAATACGGGGTTGCAACTGCCGATTTTTGGGAATTTAAAAATACCGTGACAAGTTTCAAAAAAATAGACAAATTAAATGGAAATTGCGTTATAAAATACGATGGACTCGCCGCCGGAAAAGGCGTATTTGTTTGTTCTAATAAAAGAGAAGCAAAAGACGCAGTTGCCGAAATTATTGAAAAATATGGCAAAAATTCTCCTTTTTTAATTGAAGAAAAATTAATTGGAAAAGAGTTGTCGCTTTTGGCATTTACAGATGGAAAAGATTATCAACTTTTGTTGCCATCGCAAGATCACAAACAGCTTTTAGACGGTGATAAAGGACCAAATACTGGCGGAATGGGCGCATTTTGTCCAGTTCCATTTTACGATGAAATTTTGCAAAAACAAATAGAAAAAGAGATAATTATTCCAACGATGCAAGGGATTTCAAACGAAAAATTCAATTATAAAGGCGTCATCTATTTTGGTGTGATGATTACCGAAAATGGTCCAAAATTATTGGAGTATAATGTGCGACTTGGCGATCCCGAAACGGAGGTAGTTTTACCATCTTTAAAAAGTGATTTTGCGGAATTAATTTTGGCTTGTTTCGATGGATCTCTCAAAAATTATCAGATGGAATTTTACGCAGAATTTTTTGTTGATGTTGTTTTGGCATCAGGTGGTTATCCGCATCAATACGAGAAAAAATATGAAATTAATGGTTTTCAAAATGTGGCTGAAAGTACATTGCTTTTTCACGCTGGTACAAAAAAAGTTGATGGTAAAATTTTGACGAATGGCGGTCGTGTTTTGAATGTTGTTTCAAAAGGAAAAACACTCCAAAAAGCAATTGAAAATGTTTATGCCGAATGTGATAAAATAAAATTTAAAGATCTCTATTTTCGGAAAGATATTGGCAAAAGAAAATGAAAAAAGTAGTGATTTTGATTTCTGGTCGTGGTAGCAATATGAAGGCAATTGTCGAAAATGTACAGAAAGGAATTTTGCAAAATTATTGTGAAGTTGTGGAGGTGTTTTCCAATAAACCTGATGCAGAAGGTTTAGGAATTGCCACTAAAATGGGCTTGAAAACTTTTTCAATTGCATCACGAAAAGAGAAAAATTATAATGGATTACTGTTTGAACATTTAAAAGAAATTACACCAGATTTCATCATATTGGCAGGGTATATGAAAATATTAGATGCGAAAATAGTAAAATATTTTGAGCGTAAAATTATTAATATTCATCCTGCTGACACAAAATTACATCAAGGACTAAACGGCTATAAATGGGCATTTAGAAATAAATTGTCAAAAACTAAAATCACGGTTCACTTTGTGGATGAAGGCCTTGATAGTGGAGAAATTATTGACCAAATTGAGGTGGATATTTCAAATTGTCAAACTTTGATAGAAATTGAGTGTAAAGGTTTGAAAATTGAACATAAATTTTACAGTGAATGTTTGAAAAAAATATTGAAATAAGTGGAGAATTTTAATGTGTGGAATAATTGGTATCTTTGGAAATAAAGAAGCATCTAAACTCGCAGTTTTAGGACTTTTTGCTGAACAGCATCGCGGTCAAGAAAGTTGTGGATTGGCAGTTATAGATGATAAAAATGTGCGAATTCGAAAAAAAATGGGATTAGTAAAACAAGTTTTTTATCCAGAAAAAATGAAAAATTTTAAGGGTGAAATTGCGATTGGGCATGTGCGTTACCCAACGCGTGGTTCGTCGGATGTTTACAATTCCCAACCCCATTTGGTAGAAACTTTTGCCGGTTCTTCTTACATTCTGGCGAGTAATGGGGATTTAGTAAACTATGTTGAAAAACGCCGCGAATTAGAAGAAAATGGCGTTCATTTTAACTCTTCAAATGATGGTGAATTGCTTTTGAAATTTCTTGTTTATAAAATTGAAAAAGAGAATAAAACGATAATTGAAGCTATCAAAAGTTTGATGAAAGAGATAAAAGGTGCGTTTTCAACTACATTCACAGATGGTGATAAAATGTATTGTTTTCGTGATCCACACGCATTTCGCCCGATGATTTACGGTAAATTGAATGATGGCACTTTTGCGGTTGCTTCCGAAAGTTGTGCACTCGATATTCTCAAACCAAAATGGCAGAAAGAGGTGAAATCGGCAGAAATTTTAATTGTTTCCAAAGATGGCGTAGAATCAATTCAAAATAATCCGCAAGATTTTCGAAATGTAGATTCTGAAAAGCACTGTGTCTTTGAACACATCTATTTTTCGAGACCAGATAGCTTTATTTTTGACGAGAATGTTTATCAAGTTCGAGAAAAAATTGGGGCAATGTTGGCCATTGATGACGAAATTTCACCAGATGTAGTTGTGCCAGTGCCAGACTCGGCGAATTTCATCGCACTCGGTTATGCAAAGCAGAAAAAAATTCCGTTCGAGATGG
>JACNJR010000093.1 GCA_014382495.1 Candidatus Cloacimonadota bacterium
CACATCGACGCGGAGGTTTGGCACCTCGATGTCGGCCCATCGCATCCTGGGGCTGGAGAAGGTCCCAAGGGTATGGCTGTTCGCCATTTAAAGCGGTACGCGAGCTGGGTTCAGAACGTCGTGAGACAGTTCGGTCCCTATCCTTCGTGGGCGTTAGATATTTGAAGAAATCCGCATTTAGTACGAGAGGACCAATGCGGACGAACCTCTGGTGAATCGGTTGTGACGCCAGTTGCATTGCCGAGTAGCTATGTTCGGAATGGATAACCGCTGAAAGCATATAAGCGGGAAGCCAACTCTAAGATTAGATATCTTTTAGACTCCTTGGAGACTACAAGGTTGATAGGTTACAGGTGTAAGTCCAGCAATGGATTCAGCCGAGTAATACTAATATGTCGAAGCCTTACTTTTTTTCTTACTTTATTCACTACAAATTTTGGGCAGTTTTTGGTTCTTATTGCGATGTGGAGACACCTGTTCCCATCCCGAACACAGTCGTTAAGCACATTTGCGCCGATGGTACTGTTCTGGCAACGGAATGGAAGAGTAGGTATTAGCCAATTTTATACTGCCCTTTTTTTATTCACCAAATTGTAGAATGGATGATATGAAATGTCTTTTCTATGATAAATGATTTGACATCAAATTATCTATACGGTTTAATTTTTATTTTGTAACTCAATCCTAACAGGATTTGTAATCCTGTTTGAATTAATTTGTTTTATGAAAAAATCTATGCTAAATAACATTTTAATTTCTGGCTACCCCGGATGTGGAAAAACCACTTTAATAAATAAAATTATAAAGCGATTAAATTGTAAAATCGGCGGATTTTATACTCACGAAAAAAGGGAATTTGGTAAAAGAACTGGCTTTTACATCACAGATTTTTCTGGCAATCAAATGATAATGGCCGAAGTTAATTTAAAGTCCAAATATCATGTAGGAAAATACGGTGTAAATGTAAATGCATTTGAAAAAATCGGAATTCCAGCCCTGAAAAATGCTGATGAAAATACAGATTTAATTGTTATTGATGAGATAGGGAAAATGGAAATGTTCAGTCCAAAATTCTGTAATATGTTAGAAAAAATCTTTGATTCTCACAAACCAATTTTAGCCACAATAAAAGAAAAAGATTGCAAATTGACCGCAAAATTAAAAGCAAGAGATGATGTGAAAATTTTTCATATAACAACACAAAATAGAGATGAATCGGTGAAAATAATTTTTGATAAGTTATCAGAAATTATGGATTTTTCACTTTGAAAATCGAATCAAGAACAGTTCCATCAACCCATTTTACAACGCCAATAACTTCATTAGAAAATTTTGGTTTTTCTGGCGGTCCACCTACAATTTTATCAACTTTCTGTTTAATTTCCTCTATCGAACAGATTGGAAGTCCGCTATTTTTTGTCGTGGCAATAAGGTCTTTTCGGTTTGGATTTATCGCGATTCCTCGTTCTGTCACGATTACATCAACGAGTTCGCTCGGACCGACAAGTGTAGTCACTTTATCCACAATTACAGGAATTCGACTTCTAAATGATGGAATCGGTAGAATCGTGCATTTGCTGAAGAGACAATTTTGCCATCCGCCAATTCCGTGAAGCATCAATCCATCTGAATGCGTAACAACATTCGCATTGAAATTGACATCGACCTCCGTTGCGCCAAGCACAACCACATCTACCATTCCAGCGAAGTTCCCCTTTCCATGCCAGTTGTAACTTGTAAATGGCGAGGTGTTCACATGCCCAAAATTTTCACGCATAGAGCGAACTCCTTCAAGGTCAAATGTCTGCCCATCGAGGATAAAATCTGTAAGTTCTTCTTCCAGCATTTCCACGAGATATTTTGTTGAGCCGCCTCGAATAAATCTCGCTTTTACGCCAGCTTTCATCATCAATTTTTTTAGATAAATAGCGAATGCAAGCGCAGTTCCGCCAGCACCTGCCTGAAAACTGAATCCATCTTTCATAATTCCAGCAGCTTTCACAAATTCCGCTGTCAGTTCTGCAATTTGAAGTCGAACAGGTGAACGAGTCAGCTGAGTTGTGCCGGATACAATTTTTTCTGGCTCACCAACTTTATCTAAAACCACCACACAATCGACATTCTGTCCTTGAATTTGCCACGGAATGCATGGAAATGGAACGAGATTATCTGTCACAACAATCACTTTGTCAGCATAAATGGAATCGACTAAGCCGAATCCTAAAAGCCCACAAGCGGAAGGTCCGCGGTCGCCAGTTGCATTCCCAAATTCATCAGCAGTTGGAGCTGCAAGGATTGCGATATCAATATGTACTTCGCCATCTTGAACAGCTTGCCATCGTCCGCCATGCGAGCGTAAAACCGCCAATCCATTCATTTTTCCTTCAGATGCAAATTTGCCGAGCGGTCCATTCAAAGAGCCCTCAATATGGTGAATCACACCATTTTTCATATGCTCAATCATCGGTTCGTGGCAGGGAAATGCCGCTGATGGAAACCACATCATATCTTTTTTGCCCATTTCTGCGATTACATCAAAGACCTGATTTATAACCAAATCGCCATTTCTGAAATGATGATGCGAAGATATTGTCATTCCATTTTTCAGTCCGCATTTCTCCAATGCTTCTTGAATCGAACCGACAACTTTGTTTCCATCAGATGGAAAATCTATACAGGATTTGATTGGCAAAGTTGCTTTATTCCCGCAAGGTTTGTATCCATTCACACCTTGAAATGGGATTGCTTTTTTCCCATTCACTTCTGTCGGAACCATTCGTCCAACAGCATTTTTAACTAATTTCATAATCTCTCCAGAAAATATTTCTAAATAGTCAAATTCACTTTAACAATTTTTTTTCCAAAAGTAATGTAAAAACATTTATCCACATAATCATATTCAGAAATGAAATCCACTTTCTCTTTGAAACTTTTTTCATCAATAATTTCGCCTTTTTCATCTGACAAAAGCAGAATAGTATTTTCATTTGTAAGTATGTAATAATTTTTCTCCAATCGCCCATCGCGAGTATAATCGATATTTAGCAATTGTGGAATTTTTTCTGCAATTTCTGGAAATTCTATTGGAATATCCCTTTTCCATAAAACTGTTCCATTTGCTCTTTTTATCAAATATTGTGAACCTTGCTCATCCACAATTAAAATTTTTCCTTCGCGAAGCAAAAAAGTATTTCTTATTTCTTTTGAGAAAGATTTTTTCCAGATTTCGTTGTAACTATTTTTTTGAATACAACTTACTGTTTTAGCGTAAGTTAGATAAATATTATGGATATCGTGATTTGGGGTTGTTGTTATTTTTGACGGAACAATCCGTTCCCAATCAATTTCAAATTTTGGGGAAGAAGTTACCAAATTTATCAAAGTTTGCCGATTTTCATCGATGAATTCTTTCCAACTGCTGAATTCACCTTGACTCCATTTTTTTACAAAAATTGTGTAAAATCCCGCTATAAAAATCACGATGACCATTACAATTGCTGTGTTTTTCGTTGTAATTCGAAATGGCTTTTTATACTCTGATTTATTATTAATAGAAATATCGATTTTCAAAATTGGCTTCTTTTTTTTCTTCACAAGTTGATTAAAATTATTTTCAAAATCTATTTTTGAAGAAATTTCATCTCCAAAATCTTTTAAGAATTTTGCTGGAAAAATCAGAATACTCAAATCTGACAAAACTTCTTTTTGATGGACTTTTACATTGATATTTTCTTCTTTCTGTCCCAAAATTGTAAACTCAGAATTCTCATCGTAAATTTTATTTATATCGATACCGAGATTCTCAAATTTTTCTCCAAAAACGGAAGCAATAATTTTACCAGTTTGTACAAAATGGATTTTATTTTTTTTCAAAACGAGAACAAAACAGGAGATTTCAATTTTCTTTTTTTCGCGTTTGAAAAACGCTAAAAGTTGCCAGTGCATCTCCAAAACTGTTTTTCGCAATTGCTCTTCAATATCATAAACATTTTGATAAAAATTATCCTGAAAAACTTTCAGGAGCAATGAGATAGCACTTTCAGCCAAAGCTCCTTTTTTTGATGTGTTGAAAACTAACGCGATATTTTCTGAATTGCTTTCAAAAAAATCTGTATAAATATAATTTCCATCTTTTATAGAAAAATATTTTTCAAGTTTTGGTTTTTTCATAATTTTATTTTCTGAAAAATCTGAAAATTGCTTTTAGCAGAATTTTGTTATTCATTAGCATATTTGTGTAAGTTGCGTTTGCCATTTG
>JACNJR010000094.1 GCA_014382495.1 Candidatus Cloacimonadota bacterium
CTGCAATCTTTACTGCCTTTTTATAAATTCTCGCTTCTTCATCAATGACAAAATCCTTCATCAAAAATTTGCCATTTTGATACATTGTTTTCACATCTGATTCACAAATTCCATAAATAAAATGACTGATAAAATTATCACTATTTAGCAAAGTATATGGCATATAATCAAGAACAATAAAATTGGCTTTATCCCCAATGTTAAGTTGGGAAACATTTTTGAAGAACCGTTTCTGAATCTTAAAATTGTTTTGCAAAATATTCTCAATAATTTCAAATCCGATTTCCGAATTTTGATTTTGGTGACGAACTGTCAGAAACGCCATTTTCATAGTTTTCAGAATGTCAGAATGCATTCCATCTGTGCCAAGAACGAGATTCATATTTTTAGATAAATTTGAGATATTCAATGTGCCAACTGCATTATTGAAGTTTGAATCAGGATTGTGAATTAGTGCAACATCATATTTTTTCAGAAGTGGATAATCGCTTTTGGGCAGATGATTTCCGTGAGCCAGAAATGTCTTATCATTCAGAAGATGAAATTTCGCCATCCGATTAAGCAGAGAAAGTCCATACTTTTCCTGATTGAATTTCACATCATACAAATCTTCCGCAGAATGAATGTGAAAGCCAATTTCCAGCCCTTTTGTCTCTTCTTTTATGTGTTTCAGTGTTGCATCTGATAAAGTAAAAAGTGCATGCAGACCAAATTGTGCTTTGAAATTTTCTTCCTGTTCATTCTTGAAAAATTTAAGATTTTCTTGGACAGATTCTTTCATATTTTCCAATCCATTTCTGTCAGAAACTTCATAAGACAGAACCGCTCGCAGTCCGCGCTTTTTCAAGACATTTTTGATAATATTCAAACTTCCAGAAATGCAATTTGGTGAGGAATGATGGTCAAAAATAGTTCCAACTCCATTTTTGATTGCTTCTATTGCGGTGATTTCTGCGCTGATTTTTATCGCTTCTGGAAAAAGCGATTTATCCAATTTCCACCATAAATTTTTCAGAATATTCAGAAAATTATCCATCTTTCCTGAAACCGGCAGACCCTTTGCCAGACGGGAATAGATATGCTCGTGGAAATTTGCAAAAGGTGGCAAAATAATTCTTCCATTTGCATCATATTCATTCATATTAGAAGATTTTAATGGAATTTCTTTTTTCTTTGAATGCGATTCTGAAAGATATTTTTGAAATGATTTTTTCTGAATCTCTTTTATCTGCCCATTTTTAATTATCAAATTGCCAAAAACGGGACTAAATTTTCCATCCTGAAATTGACCGATGAATGCGTTTTTAACTCGTAATTCGTAATTCATAATTCTAAATTCTCACCAAATCCTTTTTTTCCGAAAAACCTTCTTTTGTCAACAATCATCTCTCCGCGATAAAATGTTTTGTCAATTTTTGCAGAAAATGTCTCGCCTTCAAATGGAGTATATTTTCCTTTGCAATGTAAATTTTTTCCTTTTATTTCTTGCTTTTCTGTAAGATTAATGACAGCAAAATCTGCATCAGTTTCAATTTCTAAACTCCCTTTTTTCGGATATAGACCATAAAATTTCGCAGCATTTGTAGAGAGCAAACTAACTGTCTTTTTCAATGAAATTTTATTTTTCAAATATCCTTCTGAAAAAAGATAAGGCAGCAAAAGTTCACAGCCGGGAATTCCTGCATAATCTGTCCAGATGCTGCCAGTATTTTTCTCTTTTTTGGGAATACAGCCCGCGTGGTCAGTTGCCACAAAACTTATGCTTTCATTTTGCAATCCTTTCCATAAATATTCTCTATCCTTCTGTTTTTTTACAGGCGGAGCTGTTTTCAGAATACTTCCAATTCTTTTGAAATCATCCTGAGTAAAAGCCAGAAAATGCGGACAGGTTTCAGCAGAAATTTTTATTCCATTTTTCTGTGCATTTTCAACTGCTTGCAAGCCCTTTTTGCTCGTTATATGAACAATATGAAAATTTGCTCTTGTCTCTTTCGCCGCTTTTATTACTGAATTTATCGCGACAACTTCTGCTTGCTCATCTCTGGATTTGCAAAAACTTTCTATATCGTTTTTGTTCTGCAACTGAAAATATTTTCTTCTTTTTTCAATAATCTCCTTATCTTCCGAATGAACTGCAACTGGCAGATTCAGTTTTTTTGCAATTTCCCCGACCTTTTTTAATTGCTCATAATTAATGGAAGTGAACTTCTCCATTCCTGAAATGAGATAAGTTTTGAATCCGACAACCCCCATTTCTGCTAACTCACTCATATTTTTTTCAATATCTTCATTGTTAGCAAAAGATGTTCCGGAAACGCCGCCCCATAAAGCAAAATCAATGATCGCTTTTTTGCTGATGACTTGCAATTTTGTTTTCAGATTTTCCGCATTTGTAATTGGTGGAATACTCGTGCAAGGCATATCAATAACTGTTGTTATGCCACCAAAAGCAGCAGACAATGTGCCCGTATAAAAGTCCTCTCTGAATTCAAATCCCGGCTCATCAAAGTGAGTATGCGGGTCAATTGCTCCTGGAATTAAAAGATTATAGTTTATATCAATTTCGTCGAAGAATTTTTTAGGATTATGTTTTGCTTTCAATTCATTCATCGCAGAAATGAGCTCAGATGGTTCAGCAGAAAAATTAGAATGGAAAATAATTTCTTTGATTTTTGTGTCAAAAATAATATCTGCGAGAAAAACTTTGTCTCCTTTTTCTGCGCAAACAAAGGCATTCACAATTTTGTTCATAGCTTATTAAAATTCAAAGAATCAGATGGCAACAATTGAAACAAATGGATTAAAAATCATCGGCGTAAGAAATGGAATTCCGAGCAATAAACTATCAAACACTTTAAAACTTGCGGCGACAATCGCGATGGCTGCTGGCATTTTGCTTCCTCCAAGTTTCCAGCCATAATACATAAAACACATACCAACACTGCCCAGAATTGCACCGGTAAAAGGCATGCGAACAATATGTAATGCCATTCCCAAAGTTGCTTCAATAAAACCCCATATGCTTCCTAAAACAAGAACATCTAACAAACTTTTTTTATTCATTTTAACTCTTTATTATTTCATTCCAAATTATGGTTTTAAGTTAAAATTTGGTAAAGAATTTTTTTTGCCAACTTCTTTTACTAATTTTAGATGTTTTTCTCTGTCAAGTTTTGAAGGAATAATTTCATCAGAAATCGTTATAATTAAACTTTCTCAAATCATTTTTATCTAATTAAATATTGACGAAAAAAGTGAGTTTTCAGAATATTATAAAAATATGAAAAAAGAAAATATTTCCAAAAAAAATTTAAGTTTCATAAATAAATTTAAGTTCTATCTTAAAGTGGAGAAAGGACTTACAGAAAATAGTATTAACGCTTATATCAGCGACATCAAACAATTCACAAAATTTCATAATAACGATTTGAAAAAAGTAAATCCTGAAAATGTTATAGAATTTTTGAACACACTTTACAACACGAAATTTGAAGACACAACAGTTGCAAGAAAGAGAAGTTCACTCGTGAATTTTTATAAATTTTTATTTGCAGAAAAGATAATAAACAAGCCAATTTTTGAGCAATTTCCCCCACAAAAAATTTCATTAAAACTGCCAAATGTGCTCTCAATTGATGAGGTTAATGAATTGATAAATTCCGTGAAAATCAAGGATAAATATGGTCTACGAAATAGAGCAATGTTGGAATTTTTATACTCGACGGGCGCAAGAATTTCTGAGATGATAAATCTTCGCACAGGTGACATTTTGTGGAAGGAAAATTTGGTTCGCCTTTTTGGCAAAGGAAGAAAAGAGCGCTATGTCCCGATTTCTGATATTGCTTTGAAATATTGTAAAAAATATATCGAGGAAGCAAGGTATGAATTTTTGAAAGAAAATCAAAACAACATTATGTTTTTGAATCGATTTGGAAATAAATTTAGCAGAATGGGCTGTTGGAAAATTTTTGATAAATATGTAAAACTTACGAATATTAAAGCTGAAATTTCTCCACATACTTTGCGCCATTCATTTGCAACACATCTTCTGCAAGGCGGCGCAAACTTACGAGTGGTGCAAGCTCTTCTCGGTCATTCTAACATAAATACAACACAAATTTATACAAATATTGACAGAAAATATCTGAAAGAGATTCATTCACTCTATCATCCAAGAGCATAAAAAAAATTAAAGGAGTAAAA
>JACNJR010000037.1 GCA_014382495.1 Candidatus Cloacimonadota bacterium
ATTAAAACAATCATTTATAAATCAGACGAAAAATTTGTCGCAATTTTAATTCGCGGGGATAGAGAGATAAACGATATCAAAGTTGCAAATTTCTTGCATTCTACAAATTTAGATTTTGCAACTGATGATGAGATCTCAAGTTACACAAATTCAACTGTTGGTTTTGTCGGACCTATTGGATTACAAAATATTGAAATATTCGCTGATAAAAATTTGAAAAAATTGAAAAATATGGTCACTGGCGCAAATGAAGAAAATTATCATTTCAAAAATGTGAACTTGAATCGTGATGCTAATATTACAGAATATTCTGATTTTATTTTAGCAAATGAGAATGATTTTTGTCCAAAATGTGGAAAAAAATTCAGTTCATTTCGCGGAATAGAGGTCGGACAAATTTTTATGCTTGGTGATAAATATAGCAAATCTATGGACGCGACTTTCACTTCTGAAAGTGGCGCAAAAGTCCACTATCAAATGGGATGTTATGGAATTGGAATCACAAGGACAATGGCTGCATCTATCGAGCAAAATTATGATGAGAACGGAATTATCTGGCCAATTTCAATTGCGCCATATCAAGTTGAACTGATTAATTTATCAAGTGTAAATGACGAAATGACTAGTTTTTGTGATAAATTGTACAAAAATCTGCAGAATAAAACTTTTGAAGTTTTATATGATGATAGAGATGTTTCGCCTGGTTTTAAATTCAAAGATGCAGATTTAATCGGAATTCCTATTCAAATTATAGTTGGAAAGAAAAATTTCCAAGGCAATAAATTGGAGTTCAAAATTCGCAAAACTGGTGAAAAAATTCTCTGCAAATTTTCAGAAATTGAAACTAAATTGGATGAAATAATTTCTAAACTTTCTAAATAATTTATCGGCTAATGCTACACACAATTCTAAAAAACGAAGATATTATCCTCGCATCAAAATCTCCAAGACGAGCAATTTTATTAAAAAAAGTCGGACTAAAATTTCGACAAATTGCATCTGAAATTAGAGAAATCAAAAATGAAATGTCGCCTGAAAAATTTGTTACTTATTATTCTCAGAAAAAAGCGGAGAAAATTTATTCAAATCATCCAAACTCTTTTGTTATCGGAGCTGACACAATTATTTTATTTAATAAAAAAATTATTGGAAAACCGAAAAATCGTAATGAGGCAAAATCTTTTCTAAAAGTTTTATCAAATAATTCTCATAAAGTTATTACTGGAATTTCCATTTACTCAACAGGAAAAATCGTATCGGATATCGAGAAAACGAATGTCTTTTTCAACGCTATTTCTGACAAAGAAATTGATGAATATTTAACAACAAATGAACCATTCGATAAGGCCGGTGCTTACGGAATTCAGGGATTTGGAAGTCAATTTATTAAAAAAATTGATGGTTGTTATTTCAATGTTATGGGCTTTCCAATCTCACTTTTTTATCAGATGTGCAAATCATTTGTTCAGAATTGATTGACTATAAAATTAAATATTTACATTCTAATCCAGATTTTAATTTCTTAACTTTCAATATTTTATATTTTGATTTTCCAAATTCAATTTTTACATCTTCATAATTTTTCACTTTTGTAATATACCTAAGAAGTATTTGTGCCGACAGTTCAACCTCATCAATTTGCAATTGCCCCTTACAATTTATCACACCAAGCGGACCTGGATAATTTTTGCTGTTCAAAGTAATTAAATCATCAGTAATTAAATTGTTCAATTTTTCATTATCATCTTTCGTGCGTCCCAAAATCAACTTTGTATTTTCAGAAATGCGAAAATGCCGACCGATACTCAAAAATTTTATGTATTTTGACGAAAACATATCGTTCTCAATCAAATCCTGCAATCGATTACAATAACTTTCATCAGTTAAAAGACATCCGCCTGCTGGCGATGGATAACTGGAAATTCCAAATTTTTCCGCTAAATCAATCTGCCTTGTTCTACTTCTGCCTTGAATGTCATACAATTTTGCTTTATCAATCCAATTTTCCTTTATAGGTTTTGTATCTGAAAGCAATTTTTGCGAAAGTGGGCGAATGATTAAATCTTTGTATCCACAAAGTTTCGAAACAGCATTCAAACCTGCTGTCGATTGGGATTTTGGGCGTTGCCCTAAAACTTCACCAGAAATCAGAAAATCCGCTTCGAATTTAGGCATTATCTCACCCAATTTTTTATACATAAAAGAATGACAATCGATGCAGGGATTCAGATTTTTTCCATAGCCATATTTTGGATTTTTTACGATTTGGAGATAATCGTTTTTCAACTCAATTATTTGTAATTTTATATTTAATTTTTTAGCCGATTCATCTGCATTTTTTGAATTAAAAAATGGCGAGACAAAACAAACTGGAATAACTTTTATTTTTTGTAATTGTAAAATTTTTACTGCGAGAATGCTGTCTAATCCGCCTGAAAAAAGTGCTAAAGTTGTATAGATTTTCTTCTTTTTCATTTACATAATTGTCAAATCAAAACCAAATTTTTCTTTTCAATCCAGCCGCCACTTCCGGATTTCAATTTTATCAATACCCAATTTTTATCATATTTTTCTATTTGCACTTTCAAACCTTCGTGAATTGTAAAAACCTGCTGAAAATCTTTGCTTGGACCACTATACGCAAAAACTGAACCTGAAATAATCACTGCTGTATTCTCTTGTTGAAATTGTTGAATTCTAAAAATTGTTAAAATTAAAAATATTAAAAATAAAATTGAAAAAATTATTATCAAAATCTTAAAAACTTTTTTTGAAATATTACTTCTTAAAATTATTAAAAATATTGTTGAAATGATAATTAAAATGAAAAATATCAACACAAAAATTGCCAAAGTATTTGTCGGAAAAAAGTAGAAAATATTTTTAAAAATATTCGACATAAATGACGGTTCTGTCCCAACTTCCTTATCTTTGAGCTTATATTTTAGTAAATTCAAATTATCAATTAAATCTGCATCTAACGGTTTTATTTTTGCAGCTTTTTCGTAATAAAGTCGAGAGAAACCATTTTTTTCAAGTTGAAAATAAGTATTTCCCAAATTATAAAAAAGCGTAAAATTTTTCACACCTTTTTTTATTAAATTTTCGTAGCAATCTTTCGCTTTCTCATATTCCTGATTTTGATAAAATTCATTAGCATCTGACAAATCAAATTCTGCTAACAATGTTGAAAAAATTGGAAGCAAAAGAATGATTAAAATTATTTTTTTCATTTTTCTTTCACCTAAATTTAATTTTTGATATATTACTAATTATCTGTTTCAAAATGGCAAATTTTGAATTTATTTCTTCTTTTGTAAATTGTATTTTACTAAATCTAACTTGGTCGGTGAGCATCAAAAAATCCTCAATATTTTTGATAAGACCGTCATCAATTTTTTTTCTTCTCAAAGTATCGACAATTTCCTTTATTTGCGTTCCCTTTTCTGAAATGTTTAATCTATTTGAAATATAATTTCGAAGAGCATTTTCAGCCAGAATAAAAAATCTATCAAACCGATTATTCAACAAATTTATTTTAATCTTTTTCATATCTTTTTGAAGATTTTTATCAGCAAATTTTGCTCGGAAATATCCCCTATCTTGCAATAATTTATCTTGCTCATTTTTATAAATAATTGCAATTGCAAGCAGCAAAAATGAGATACAAATTATCAGCCAATACCAAAATTTATAAAAGATAAATGAAAAGTTTTTTATCTTATTTTCGGTTTTTATGAAGCAGATATCTGTGTGAACATCAATCTGTTTTTGAGCAGAATAATAACTTTTTTTCGTTTGTTTTCCATTTTTTTTAACAGTGAATTTTATTGGCGATGTGAAAATTTTTCTATATTTATCTATCTCTGTATCAAAGAAAGTGAATGCAATTTCTGGAATTTCATATTCACCAGGTTCTTCCGGAACGAGAAGATATTTGCTGATTTTTTTCCCTTGAATATGATGTGCACCAGTTAAATTATCAGAAATTTCCGGCTCGAAAGTATTTATATTATTAAGTTCTGGCAATTTGGGTGAATTGAACATCTTAAAATTTCCAGTGCCAGAAATTATTAAATTCAGAGTAATGGATTCACCAACTTTTGTATCTTTTGAACTCAGATTTGTATTTATGTAAAAATTCCCTACAGCGCCAGAAAAATCTGCTGGTTTGTTTTTTTTAGGAAGTTGTTGAACATTAATATCGATTCTATTAGAATATATTCTGGTTTGTTCTGTTCTTCCGAAATCGAAAAAACTCCTTGTGGAAACACGATATTCGCATAGCAAAATCATCGGTTCTATTGTGATTTTCTTTGCTTGAGTTGGAAATAGTGTGAATTCGCTAATTCTGTAACAGTAATATCGCATTCCATTTTTAATTTCAATATGCGATGAAATGGACTTTCCTTTATAAGTTTCTTCTTTTATAAATCCAGAAAAATCGGGAAACTTCTCAGCATTAAGACCAACAAGGTTTTCTCGACTGTATAATTTGTAACTTACTGTTATTGGCTCACCTACGAAAGGTTTGTGTTTATTTGTAATTGCTTCTAAAAATATTTTCTTTCCATTACTTTTTATTGATTCTTGTTGTTGTAGAATTATTGGATTTGGTGCAGTTTTTTTTGCTTTTGAAGCGAGTATTTTCAATCTAATTATTTTTGTTCGATATTCGTCGCCTTTATATTTTATAGTTATCGGCGGAATATTAAAATTTCCAATTTTTATCGGTTGTAGCGTGTAAACATATTTTTTCGTAACACTTTTACTCATCTTTCCATTAATAATTTCAATTGAAGTAGAACTTGAAGAAGATTGTCCAATTATCTGTAAGCCAGCAAGTTGCGGAAATTCTGGTTCGGATTTTATACTTTTTGACGAATTAATTTCTATAGTAAATTGTAATGTTTCATCAAGCGAAATTTCTGTTTTATTTACATACGCCGAAACTGAAATTTCATCACAATTTGCAATTTTTAAACTAATTAGAAATAATAAAATTAGAATAAGAGATACTTTTTTCATCTTAATAATTTTTCTCTACAGGTTTTACTTTCCCAGTTTTCATTATTTTTTTTGTCATTTTTTTCTGATTTTCATTCTCAATTCTTTGCATTGCATCAAGAATTCTTTCTGCATTTTTCACTTTTTCTTGTGAAGTTTTCTGTTCTTGCTCATTTTTTTTATTTTGCTGCTGCTTTTGTTGTTCTTCATTTTTCTGGTCTTCTTCTTTTTCTGACTGCTCTTTTTTTTCCTTTTTATTCTGTTTTTTCTCTTGATTTTTTTTATCTTTATTCTGATTATCTTTGTCCTGTTTTTGTTGTTTTTGCTTTTGCAAAAATTGCTTAGTCAACTCAAAATTATACTTTGCATCCACATTGTTCGGATTTTCTAAAAGTGAATTTTTGTAATGTTTCAACGCATTTTTGTAATCTTGTTTTTGAAAATAAGCATTCCCAATATTATAAAAAATGTCCGATTTTTCCAGTTTTTTGTTTTTCAAACTTTTTTGATATTCAAAAATCGCCTCATCGTATTTTTCGTTCTTGTAATAAGCATCTCCAAGATTAAAATGTATTTTCGAATCCTCAGGATATTCGATGGAATTTTCTTTGTGAAGTTCTTCGGATTTTGTATATTCTTCCGCATAGAATTTCTTATTTGCCTTATTATTATTTATTGCTTTTTTATAATTTAGAGAAAAAACTTGAGAAAATATTAAACATAAATAGAGTGTAAAAATAAATTTTTTCATAATTTTTTCCTCTCAAAAATGATAAATTCTACTATTAAAATAATTAAAGCGATTAGGACAAAATAATGATATTGCTCTTTATATTTTGAAAATTGTTTCGAGCTGATTTTCTCTTTTTCCAACTTATTAATGTATGCAAGCATTTCTTTAATTTCACTTTGAGATGACGAAACCTGAAAAAATTGTCCACCAGTTTCATTTGCAATTTTTTGAAGATTTGCAACATCTAATTTCGTGAGAATTATGTTTCCTTCTTTGTCTTTCAGATAATTTGACTCGCTAATCGGTATTGGTGAACCTTCAATAGTTCCAACTCCAATATTGTAAATAATGATATTTTTCTTCTTTGCTTTTTTTATTTGAGGTTGTAAATCACCTTGTAAATTTTCACCGTCGGTAATCAAAATTACCACTTTACTTTTAGTATTTTCTGCGAGCAATGAAATTGATTTTTCCAATGCAGACGCAATGTTCGTCCCTTCTTGTGGAATAATCCCGACATCAATCATCGTTGCAAACATTTTCAATGCGGAATAATCTGAAGTGAGCGGACATTGTACGAAACTATTTCCCGAAAACAATACAAGTCCAACTCTGTCGCCAGAAAGTTGATTCACAAAATTCACAAACGCATTTTTTGCCCGTTGAATGCGATTTGGAGAAATGTCTTCTGCTAACATACTTTTGGAAATATCCAATGCAATGACAATATCCAACCCTTTCTCTTCAAAAATCTGCAATTTTTTGTCCCATCGAGGTTTTGCTGATGCAAAAATTAGAAATATTAGACAAAGAACTAATAAAAAATTTTTCAGTGATTTTGTCGGATAAGAAACATTTCTAAACAATTTTTTCTGAATCGATTTTGATACAAATTTTGAAATTGTTTTTTCCCTTACTTTTTTAGAAATGTAAAAAATAAGGATTACAAACGGAATTATGATAAAAAATACGAAAAAATTTGGATTTCCAAAATGCATAATTTAAGGTAAATTTTTTATTATCAATTTAGAAAACATTATTTCAACAATTAAAAATATCAATGCTGCAAATAAGAAATAATGAAATATATCATAATATCGATAATGAACTTTTTCTGATATTTCGGTCTTTTCGAGTTCATCGATTTCATTCATAATGTCATTTAATTGTTTGCTATTTTGTGCTCTTCGGGCTGATTTTGTTCCGCTAATCTCTGCGATTTTATTGAGCGTTTTCATATCAATATCGAGTTTTTGTGATGTATATTGAACTCCATAAATTGGGTGTTGAACTGGGATTTTTGAAATTCCTTCTTTCCCAACTCCGATAGGATAAATTTTGATTTTCAATTCTTTGCCTAAAGTTGCGGCTGTCACTGGGTCGATATCGCCGGAATTATTTCTGCCATCTGTTAGTAGAATAATGACTTTGCTTTTTGCTTTCGAGTTCCGTAAACGGTTTATAGAGCTTGCGATTCCCATTCCGATTGCAGTTCCATCTTCAACCATACCAGTTTTGATTTTATCCAAAAATTCAACCAGAATTTTATGGTCGATAGTCAAAGGACATTGAGTATAGCTTTCGCCGCCAAAAATAACCAAACCTATTCTATCATTAGTTCTAGACGAAATAAATTTTTTTGCTTCCTCTTTTGCGACAAAAAGTCGATTATTCGGCTGAAAATCAATTGCACGCATACTTGTGGAGACATCAAGAGCTAAAATAATATCAATTCCTTTAGTGCTGGTTTTGGAATATTTTTCTGGAATTGAAGGCCTGGCAAGCGCAATAATAAGAAATATGAAAATCAAAAATCTAAAAAAATATCGAAAATAGTATACAATTAATGATTTTTTATTCAAACTAAATTCAATTGCTTGAATATCAGAATAAAATATGCTTGGTTTTATTTTATTTTTGATAAAAATTTCATATAAAACCAAAATTGGAATTATCAAAAATAACCAAAAATAATTTGGTCTAAGAAATTCTATCATTATTTTCTGTATCTATTTTTGTGTCATTTATTACATTTTCTAAATCTGTAATGAGCTTTTCAGAATTTTTCTGTTGAGGAATATATTTTGCGTATTTTACTTTATCGCAGTTCTTTAGAATATTTTGAAATTTAGATTTATTTTCGATATTATGTTTTTTTAGAATTTGTCTAATTTCGAATCCAGTAAATTCCAAAAAGGGAAATCCAAATCTGTTTTCGAGATATTCTCGACAAATCCAAGAAATTTCAGTATAATATTCTTTCATCTTTTTATTATCGAGCAATTTTTTTTTCTTCAATTCTTTGATTTTTTCCAAAGCGATAATGTGAGCAGGAATTTTTTTCTCTTCCTTTTTCGGAAATATTGGTTCATTTTTTCTCTTTTTTACGATAATTATGATGATAACAATTATAATTACTAAAAATAAAATTGGCAGAAAATATTCGAGAAAGGTGAAATTAATTGAGATGGGATTTTTTATATCTTTTAATTGGGGATTTTCAGTATCAACAATCGATTTTATATCAATAATAATTGAATCGGAGAACATTTCCAAAGTATCTTCGTTATCAATAATATTGAATTTCATTTGTGGAATTATCTGTTCTCCTATATCGAAAAATACGGCGGACTCAAATTTGAAATTTGTTATTTGAATATCTTCATTTTTAGAAATACTTTTTTTCACTTCCAAAATTTCAAAAAATTCTGATTCAATCTCATCGTAAAATTTTATATTTTTATTTGATTTATGTTCGAAAATCACATTAAAATAAATTCTGTCGCCGACATATATTTTGTAGATATTTGTATTTATCGTATCCAATTTTGTGGAGATATTTATTCCAAATAAAATATTTGCTAAAAATAGCGTTAACAGTAAGATACAAAATTTTTTCATTTAATTTTTCGGGCGCGTTCTTTGAAAAATTTTACTAATTTGTTAATATAGGATTCATCGGTTTGAATGTCGATTAAATCTACCTTTATTTTTTTTAATTTATCTGGAAATTTTGAAATTTTATCCTTTGTAAATTTATGAAATTTATTTTGAAATTTTCTGTCACTCACATTAACAAGAATCTCCTTTCCTGTCTCAGCATCTTGTAAATTTATGAATCCAATAGGCGAAATTTCATACTCTTTTCGGTCAAGAATTCGGATTGCAATTACATCGTGTTTTTGTGCTGTGATTTGCAAAGTTTTTAGAAAATTTTCATCAAAAAAATCTGAAATGACGAAAACAATGCTCCGTTTTTTTGTCATTTTATAATAGTATTCCAATGCGTTACTGATGTCAGTTTTTTTGTTTTGTGGTGAATGATAAAGGATTTCTCGGACAATTCTCAATACAGATTTTTTTCCTTTTTTAGGTGGAATATATTTTTCAACAATATCGGAAAATAATATGAGCCCAACTTTGTCATTATTTTTTATAGCCGAAAATGCAAGAATAGCGCCTACTTCAGCGGCAATTTCTCTTTTAAATTTTTGAATAGTTCCAAAATTTCCAGAGTTGCTTACATCAATGATTAACATAACGGTGAGTTCGCGTGTCTCTTCAAATTTTTTGATGTATGGACGTCCCATTCTGGCAGATACATTCCAATCGATTAATTTTACATTATCGCCAGGTTGATAAGCTCTAACTTCTGAAAATTCTAATCCTTGTCCTTTGAAAATGCTGTGATACTCGCCAGAAAAAAGCTCATTGACTAAGCTTTTTGTAGAAATTTCTATTTTACGAACTTGTTGCAAAATCTCTTTTGGAAGCATCTTTATGGAATTTCGGTTTGGTCAAAAATTTTCGTAACAATATCTTCAGTCGTGATATTTTCAGCTTCAGCCTCATAAGTAAGAATAATTCGATGTCGCAGAACATCCTTCCCAATTTCTTTAATATCTTCCGGAGAAACATATCCTCGCTGATCAAGAAGTGCATTTGCTTTTGCCGCTCGGACAAGATAGATTGACGCTCGTGGCGATGCTCCAAACTCAATAAAATCTTTAATCTCTTTTATATTATATTCAATCGGATTTCTCGTTGTAAAAACAAGATTTAAGACATATTCAACAATTTTTTCGTCGACATAAATATCATTTACTAATTCGCGTATTTTTAAAATATCTTTTGACTTTATTATTTTTTTTACAGCTATTTTTTGTTTACTTGCCATCCGATTAATAATCTCTTTTTCCTCATTTTTATTCGGATAATCTATTTTCAATTTCAACATAAATCTATCAACTTGTGCTTCTGGCAATGGATAAGTTCCCTCTTGCTCGATTGGATTTTGCGTTGCTAAAACGAGAAACGGCTCGTCAAGTTTGTAAGTTTTATCTCCAATTGTAACTTGCCGTTCTTGCATTGCTTCGAGAAGCGCACTTTGGACTTTTGCTGGTGCACGATTTATTTCATCAGCCAAAATTAAATTCGAGAAAATCGGTCCTTTTTTGGGTTTGAAGGTGCCATCTTTTTGATTGAAAATTTGCGTTCCTATTAAATCGGCAGGCAACAAATCTGGTGTAAATTGAATTCGCTGGAAATTGGAATTTACAACTTCTGATAATGTGCTTGCTGCGAGTGTTTTCGCCAAGCCAGGAACACCTTCCAAAAGAATATGTCCATCTGCAAAAAGCCCGATGAGAATTCTTCGTATCATATATTCCTGCCCGACAATTACCTTCCCAATTTCATCAAAAATTGATTTGAGAAATTCGGTCTGTTCCATTACTTTTTGATTAATTTCTTGAATATTCACAATTTCTCCTAATTACTTTTTTTGAAAAATCTCTATTGATTTACAACACATAAGATAGTTTGATTAATAAATTTGTCAAATTTTTATAAAGATAAAAAAATATATTTTAAACTATTTAATTAATATTCCGGTCTCAATTTTTTGTATAAAATCCTCTTTCTTTTTGGAAAAATAATCTTGAATTTTATTTAGAAATGCAGAAATTACTTCAGCTGAAATATCTTTTCTTTTCATATTTGTTGTTTGCTGTTGAATGACAAAAATTTCGTTTATATTTAAACTATTTACATCAATATCAAAATCTTCGCGGACAACTTCAACAAATTTCAAAAACATAGTTTGTGGAAATATTTTTTTGAATCGTCGGGCAAGATTATGGAAATTTATAGCATTCCATTCATCTAAAACCATCGTGGTTTCAATGACAATAAAAGGTAGATTGATATCCTTTGAGACGAAGGTTTTTCTGCCTTGAATTCGATATTTCAATTCGACATTTTGACCAATTACTAATCTCATTTTTTGCAACGGAGTTTTTAAGAATTTACTATTTCTAAGATTTCTTGCCGAATTGTATTTGACTTTTATACTTAACGGTAATTCGGCTCTCGCTAAGAAAATATTCTCATCTTTTAGAAATTCCAAATCTTTCAACAAAAAGTATGTAAATTCTGAGAGAACAGTTTCAAACAATTTTCGACTTTTGACGAAAGTATTTTCATCACGGAATTTTTTTGAGAAAAGAAAATACCGATAATTTTTATACAATTCGATTTTCTGATTGATTGTAGTTTTGTTATTTTCAGATATTTCCATATTTTCGTTTCGCCACTTTTTGTATTGGATATTGATTTCATTCAGGTACATTTTTTTTCGTGCGTCATTCTCCAATTCCAGCATTTCAGAAATCGTTTCACCGTGTCTAAAAGTATTCATTTTTTTCCTCGTTATTTTAATTCTTCATATAGCGGAAAATTTCCGCAAAACTTTTTAACTTCATTTTTTATCTCAACTAATTTTTCTTCATCATCGTAATTTTGATAAACCAGAGAAATAAATTCAGCGATTTTTTTCATTTCATTCTCTTTCATTCCGCGAGTTGTAACAGCGGGAGTTCCCAGACGAATTCCTGAAGCGACAAACGGTTTTCGCGTATCAAACGGAACTGTGTTTTTGTTTGCTGTGATTCCAGCTTTGTCCAGAGCACCTTCTATCTTCTTTCCGCTCGGGCTTTCTCCTTTTTTGCCGAGATTTATGAGCATCAAATGGGTGTCCGTTCCGCCGGAAACAAGGTTGAATTCCCTATCAATAAGCGAACTTGCCAAAGTTTCCGCATTTTTCAAAATCTGTTTCTGATATTTATTGAATTCAGGAGTTAGAGCTTCTTTGAATGCTGCTGCTTTTGCCGCGATGATGTGCATCAACGGTCCGCCTTGCGTTCCGGGGAAGACCCAACGGTCAACATCGCGAGCATATTCTTCTTTGCAAAGAATCATACCTCCTCTTGGTCCACGAAGTGTTTTATGTGTAGTGGTTGTGACAACATCCGCAAATGGAATTGGACTTTGATGCAAATTTGCCGCAATCAATCCTGCGATATGAGCAACATCAACCACAAGTTTTGCTCCAACTTCATCAGCAATTTCTCGGAATTTAGCAAAATCAATTTTTCGCGGATATGCACTCGCTCCAGTCAGAATCATTTGTGGTTTTACATTTTTGGCGATTTCCATAATTTCTGTATAATCAAATTGCTCAGTATTCTTATTCACGCCGTAAGAGACAATGTTAAATAAATAACCTGAAAAACTGAGAGGATGACCGTGCGTTAGATGTCCGCCATGAGAGAGTTCCAAACTCAAAATTGTGTCACCAGGTTTTATCAAAGCAAAATATGCAGCCATATTTGCTTGCGAACCGGAATGCGGTTGGACATTTGCATGTTCGGCGCCGAAAATCTCTTTCGCCCTTTCGATTGCAAGTTTTTCAACCTCATCAATGTGCTCACAACCACCGTAATATCGTCCATAAAGTTCATATTTTAATTTGCCAGTTTTTTTGCTCCAACGATATGGATAACCTTCGGCATATTTGTTTGTCAAAACTGAGCCAGCAGCTTCTAAAACAGCACGAGACACAAAATTTTCCGAGGCGATAAGTTCCAAATTTTCCGTTTGTCTTGTTAGTTCGCTATACATTGCATCATAAAGTTCAGAATCTTGCTTTTTCAAAAATTTCATTTCCCTTATTCTCCTTCTTCATATTTTGAGATTTTGTCTAATCTCCTTTTATGTCTTCCTCCATCAAAATCTGCAGAAAGCCAAATATCAACTATATTTTTTGCTGAATTTTTTGTCATAAATTTTCCCGGCAGAACCAAAATATTCGCATTATTATGCTGGCGCGAAAGTTTTGCGATTTCAATTGAAGTGCAAAGTGCGGCACGAACGCCTTTTACTTTATTGGCAACGATACTCATTCCGATACCACTTCCGCAAATCAAAATTCCGAAGTCAAATTCTTTATTCATAACTTTTTCAGCAACTGCAAATCCAAAATCAGGATAATCGACAGATTCTTCTGAAAAAGTGCCGAAATCTTTTATTTCATATTTTTGATTCAAATAATTTTTCAGAACGCTTTTCAATTCAAATCCTGCATGATCTGAAGCAATAATAATTTTAAATTTTGAATTTTGGACTTTATTTGACATTTGAAATTTTAAATTTGCCATTTTAATATTCTATTCCTTTCCTTGCTTTTATCCCTTTTTGAAAATGGTGTTTTATTTCACGAATTTCACTTATCAAATCAGCATATTTTTTTAGTTTTTCTGACATATATCTGCCTGTGAGAATAAGTTCTGTCTTTTTTGGTGTTTGCTTTATCAAGTCAATTACTTCATCAATTTCTATCAATTTGAATGAAATTGCGACATTGATTTCGTCAAGAATTATCATATCGTATTTTTCACTTTTGACAATTTCTTTTGCTCTTTGAAAACCTTTTTGCGCAAGTTTTATGTCTATTTTTTCAGGTTTTTCAGGATTGACAAAGTCCGGTCGTCCATATTGTTCAATTGTGAAATTTGGTAGCAGTTTTGCAGATTCGAGTTCGCCGTAATTTATTTTTCCTTTCATAAACTGAATCATTATGACTTTCTTTCCATGCCCTGCAGCCCTGAAAGCCAAGCCCAATGCAGCTGTGGTTTTGCCTTTGCCGTTGCCTGTGTATATTTGTATCATAAAACTAATTTTTCCTGAAAATCATATTCACAACTGTTTTATCATTTCCGCCCATACTTGAAAGCATTCCAAAAGGTTTATCAGAATGTATTTTGACCTGACAATTTCCCGCTTTATCGGAAAGTTGATGAACTACATCCACAGCTTGACGCACACCAGTTGCACCAGTCGGATGGCCATATCCTATCAAACCGCCAGTAGTATTGGTTGGAATGATTCCTTCGGATTTTGTATTTCCGTCGGAGACGAAATCTGCGCCTTCACCATAATCTGCAAATCCTGCGGCTTCAACAGCCAATAATCCGGCAATAGTAAAACAATCGTGAACATCTAACAAACTCAGATTTTTTGGTTTGATTTCTGCTCGTTCATAGGCACGTCTGGCTGCGACAGCACAAGTAGAAAGTTTTGTCTTGTCTGGCGGAGGAGTCGTCAGATTATCCTGAACTTGAGCGTAAGAGATAACTTCGATAGCATCTTTTTTATCAACTCCAATTTTTTTCAATCCTTCTTCGGAAGCAAAGATAATTGCAGAAGCGCCATCAGAAACTTTCGAGCAGTCAAAAACATTGATATGTTCACAAAATGCTTTTGTGTTTGGTGGAGTCATTCCGGTTCCGAAAAGGTCTGAATTTCTGTTATGAAATTCTTGTGCTTTCGGATTTTTTCGAGCATTTTCAATTGCATTTACATACCATTGTGCCATTCCTTTTCTAATTTTTTCCTTTCCAAATTTCTTGTAGCAGGCACCAGCTCTTTGTGAAAATTGGTCTGGAAAAAAGTAGGCGTGTCCATCTTTTCGTTCACCAGAAAACCAACCTGCGCCGGCAAGAAAATCCGCTCCATAAATTGCTTTCACAGAATTCTGAACTTCAACTCCGAGGCAAAGCACAACATCTGCAAGATCGGCGAGAATAGTTTTAATAGAAGTAGTTAAAGCCAATCCGCCGGAATCGCATGCTCCTTCTGTACGAGTGCAAGGTTTGTATTGGAAGGTTGGATGAACCATCGGGAAAAATCCACCAAGATTTCCCTGATTGCAGAATCTCGAAGCCATAAAATTACCGATTACACCTTCATCAATATTTTCAGGATTTTGAATCTGGTCAATTGCACCAAGACCTGCTTCTTTTATGTAATGTTCAATTCCTGGACGAGGTTTTTTGGGGTGAAATTCTTTTCTGCCCGTGCCTAAAAAGACAGTGTTAAAACCTGCTGTTGCGTAGATCTTTTTTCTAAAGTATGACATTATTTCTCCTTCTTATTTTCTACCCGCGAAATACACGAAAAAACGCGAAAATTAAATTTCCTTTTATAATAACTTACTATCTTTGGGTTTAGTTAATGCAATCCTCTCATATTCCAGTTGTGGATAATGACCAAAGTTGACTAAAATACCTAATTTATATCCTGAAGCGTATAAATAATTCAATATCTGGGCACGATGTTCATCAATAATTTTGGATACAGCTTTGATTTCCAAAATAATTTTATCAAAACAAATATAATCTGGTCTATATGTCTTCCTTAAGTTCTGTCCTCTGTATTGAAGTACCAGCTCTTTTTGAGCAATAGAAGGAATATTTTGATATTTGAACTCAACCCCTAAACACTCTTGGTAAACAGGTTCTAAAAATCCACATCCAATCATCTTATATACATTGAAACATGCACCTATGATTTTATAACTTTCCTCAGCATAAAGAATTTTTTTGTTCAATTTATCAGATTTTTGCGTTTTTCGCGTATTATTATGCATTTTTAAATGTAATTATTTATCGGACCATAAATCCAAAAAAAGCCATTCATCAGAACTGCGTTGATATCATCCGCAGAATCTGCCACGCCATCAACCAATAATCTTTCAGCAATCTTTTTCGTCTCTTTCAAAAAATCAAGCGCAAGTTCTGAACCCCAAGTATTCATATTTTTCAAATTATCAAAGTGAGTTTTCAATTTATCAGATTTTTTTGCATCCATCAAAAGTGCGCGCCAAGGTATGAATTTTTCGTTAGTAGGATTTATTACTTTGTCAATTTTTGCTTTCCAATCTTCATCAAACATAAAATATTTCTCTTTTTCAATATTATAAACACCTGTCGGACGGTTTTTTTCATATTTTAAGAAACCATCTTTTTGTGCTCCAGATGAAAATTGACCGCCCAAAATTTTGTTTGCCGCCATTTTGTTCAGAAAATCGCTAACCAGCGTCGTATCGGCAAGATGGGTGTTCATAACTCTTAAAAGTGATTGGAAAATATCGAGTCCAACATAATCGATGAGTTGGAAAATTCCCATTGGTCTAACAAGAAATTCCTGTGAAATTCTGTTCATTATGTAAACTGCGCCGTGATAATCGTATTTTTCTTTTAATTCTTCTACTTTATTAAGAGCATATAAACCATCTCGGCTGAAATGACCATTGCCAATAAATCCAGAAATATCATTTGATGGCACTAATTTTTTTCGCAATCTTTTGCCAATTTCTGCTGCAATTTCTTTTAATTCATCGGTTGTTTTTTTGGCACTGATAACCTCCACCAACTTCTGAATTACGGGTGGATTGTAGAAATGATAACCGATGATTCGTCCCTCTAAACCTGCGTTTTCATCCAAATATGAGATAGGAATGCTTGATGTGTTTGACAAAAATAGAGTATCTTTTTTGCATAGATTTTTGAGTTGTTTCAAAACTTTAATTTTGATCTCTTCGTTCTCAAAAATTGCTTCAAAAACCAAACTTGCATCTTTAACCAGATTAAAATCAGTTGAAAAATTAAGCAGTGCATAGGTCTCATTCACAAATTCGTTGATAATCTCACCATTCTCAACCAAATCTTTTCGGTCTTTGTAGATTTCTCGCAAAAGCACGGTCGATTTTTCAGCCGCTTTGAGAAGTTGTGTCCTCATATAACTTCGCAGACCATCAAGTGCTTTTTCGCTGATGTCAATGAGAGTCAGTCGGTAGATTTTGTCTCTGTTTTCTGGCAGAAGTTTCAGTTTTGCCATCTCCTGTGAAATCAGAACAGCGATACCACTACCCATCTTTCCAGCTGCTCCAATTATTGTCACATTTTCTAATCTTTCGTCTAAAGTCATTTTATTTCCTCTTTTTATATTTTTTTGCCACGACTATTTACGAATAAACACCAATAATTTTATATGATAATTCTTTGTGGAGAATTTCTTTATTTTTCAAATCCATTAGTGTAAATTTATGTTAATTTGTGGCTAAAAGTTAGGTTTGCGCTTTTCCAGAAATGCTTTCAATCCCTCTTTGGCTTCATCGGTTGAGAACAGAATGCTGAATGCTTCCATCTCGTAAGAATTTGCAGTTTTAGAATTTGCGTCGATTCCGCGATTGATAACAGTTTTTGCGATACGAACAGCATTGGGACCGACAGCGATGATTTTCTTTGCCATATTTTTTACTTCTTCAAAAATAGATTCTGATTCGACGATTTTATTTACAAGTCCGATTCGAAAAGCTTCATTTGCATCAATCACATCACCTGTAAAAATAAGTTCCTTTGCTTTTCCTGTTCCAACGAGACGCGCCAATCTTTGCGTGCCAGCATGACCAGGAATCAGACCAAGTTTCACTTCTGGCTGACCAAGTTTTGCCTTTTCCGAAGCTATTCTGATATCGCATGCCATTGCAAGTTCGCAACCTGAACCGAGCGCAAATCCATTTATAGCCGCAATAACTGGCATTTCAACATTTTCAATAAAATCGAAAACTCGTTGACCAATTTGGCTGTATTTTCTCGCTTGAAGAGAATCCATTTTTGCAAGACGTGAAATATCAGAACCAGAAACGAATGATTTGCCTTCGCCAGTTATGATAATAACATAAACATTTTTATCATCATCAAAATCGTGCATCGCTTTCTCAATCTCAAGAATTGTTTCAATATTTACCGCATTTAGAACTTCCGGACGGTGAATCGTAATTATTCCGATTTTTCCATCTTTTTTAACAATTAAATTTTTGAATTCCATAAAATCCTCACTTCTATTTTTTTATTTCCAATTCTACGATAACCTGCTTTGCATCAACTTGTTCACCCTCTTTGAAATTTATTTTTTTCACAATTCCATTTGATGGAGCAGGAAGTTCATTCTGCATTTTCATCGCTTCTACAATCGCCAGAATTTTTCCTGATTTGACTTTATCGCCAACCGAAACAGGAACTTTCACAAGCAATCCAGGCATTTGTGAAAAGACAGTATTTCCTTTCTGTTGAGTTGAAGTTTTTGCAGTTTTACTTTTTTCCTTTTCCAGAACGAAATTCTCTCCATCGACCGAGTAATACTGTTTATCATTCGCAATTGCAAAATTGATGTGATACAATTTCCCATTTGCTTTAAAAGAGATTAAATTCGACTGAATTACAATTTCAGAAACATCATATTTTTTTTTCTCATCAATTGTTATTTGAAAAGTGTCATCTCTCTTCTCTTTTTCAACTGAATGAGTTTTGTCTAAATGAATAAATTTCATAATATAATCCTAAAAAATTAATCCAACGCTTTAATATATTTTCTAAAACTTTTTTCCAGTTTAATCATTGCATCAACCATATTATTTTGAAGCTCATCCCATTTATCTTTGTCTTTTAATCCAACATTTTCGAATCGTATTGAAATTCTTGAAGCTCTCCTATTCTCAAGTCGTTCCCATTTTATTTCGCTGCCAAACTCTTTTTCAATTTCATTTTTATATTTAAATAATTTATCAAAGCGAATTTTATTGATATTTGGCTCTTCAAATTCCTTTCCTCTATCAAGATATATCTCACAACTTGCATATTTGTTGGTTATGATATAATTATACCCAATACCTGATTTTCCTGCACCCGTTCCTATCCAATAATAAATACTAGGTGAGACATTTGTATGTAATTTTGTTTTTTCTTTAGTTTTTTCTAAAAGTTGCGTCCAAAATTCTTTTCTCAAAATATGTCGTTGAGCATATTCTTTTTTCTCTGCTCCAATCTGCTTTGATTCTCTGCTTGGTCCAGTGACGACAGTAAATAAAGGTGCCGCTAACTCTTGTGATTCAATTTTTATTGCTTCTATTTTTATCAGATAAAATGCAACATCATCTGGTGTAATTTCATTCAACCATTCTATAGACTTTACATGTTCCACAGTTGGTTTGCTGGTTATCCAAACTGCTGTATTTGCCTCAATATTGGTTAAATAAGTAATAATTTTACCAAGATGGTCATGGTCTGTTTTTTCTAGTTGATTTTCTATTATCACTTTTTTCCCAAAATTATCTACACCAAATAAATCTACTTTGAATGGACCAACTTTTTCTTCTCTTGATTCTATTGAAATATCAATATCTAAAACTTCGTTGAGATATTCAATATTCTCTTCCAACCATTTTGTAAAATCTCTGTCTTCTTTTTCCCAAAGTTCTCTTAAAGATACTTTTTTTATTTTTCCTATAATCATTTATTCTCCATTTTTACAAATTTCCCATTTTCCAATTTCTGTCCAGGGATTAGATTTAATAGATGTTTCAGTTGTCAAACTCAATTTTTCTTTTCCTTTATCCAATACTGCAGCGAGCAGAGCAATATCCAGATTTTCGTTAGTTGGTTTAAGTTTTTTTTCATTTTCTTCAATAAAATGAGTATTATATTTTCCAGCTATAAAATTTTCTGTATTTACAATTCTCCGCAAATAGCCGATGTTCGTTTTCAATCCGAGAAGAATATAATTTTTCAAAGCATTTGAAATACGCGGAAGCGAGGATTTTCTATTTTCAGCCCAAACTATCAATTTAGACAGAATCGGGTCATAATGCGGTGGCACATTCCAACCTTGATAAATACCGGTATCGACGCGAATTCCAGGTCCGCTCGGTTCATTCAAATAAAGAATCTTTCCTGGCGATGGCAAGAAATCATTATCAGCATCTTCTGCATAAATTCGTGCCTCAATTGCGTGTCCATTTTGAGAAATCTGCTCCTGTTTTAATTTCAGTTTTTCGCCTGCAGCAATCAGAATTTGCTGTTTGACAAGGTCAACTCCGGTAACCATTTCAGTAATCGGATGCTCAACTTGAATTCGGGCATTTACTTCCAGAAAATAGAAATTTTTGTTTTTATCAAGCAGAAATTCGACGGTGCCTGCAGTTGTATAATGGGATGCATTGATGATTTTTTTAGCCGCTTCTCCCATCATTTGGCGAAGCCCATCATTCAAAACTGGCGAAGGCGTCTCTTCAATAATTTTCTGATGCCGTCTTTGAACGGAACATTCTCTCTCATAAAGATGAACGCAATTTCCAAATTTATCCCTCAAAACTTGAAATTCGATATGATGTGGTTGTTCGATATATTTTTCGAGATAGATTGAGTCGTCGCCAAAAGAGCTTTTTGCTTCCCGCTGACCGGCAGCGACGCTTTTTTCGAGCTCATTCTCATTATGAACAACTCGCATCCCTTTTCCACCGCCACCCATCGACGCTTTGACCATCACGGGATATCCGACTTTCTTTGCCATCATTTTGAATTTTGAAATGTCCGTGCTTGTCATTTCCATTCCTGGAATGATGGGAACTCCAAGTTTTTTCACAGTATTTCTTGAAGCGATTTTATCTCCGACTAAAGTAAGCGATTTTGAATTTGGTCCAATAAAATTTATTCCTGCATCTTCGCAAGCTGATGCAAAGAGTTCATTCTCTGCTAAAAATCCATATCCAGGATGGATTGCTTCGGAATTTGTCTTTTTTGCTGCATCGATAATTGCATCGATATTCAGATAACTTGCATTGGGAGCAGATTCACCAATCCAAACTGTCTCATCCATAAAAAGTAAATGCGATGAAGTTTTATCTACATTGGAAAATATTCCGACTGTAGAAATTCCAAGTTCTTTACAAGCTTTTGCCACGCGAATGGCAATCTCACCACGATTTGCAACTAATATTTTTCTGAACATATTAAAACCTTTTTTTACCACGGATAAACACGAATGAACACTAATAATTTAAAACTTTATTTTACAAATCCATTAGTGTAAATTTGTGTTAATTCGTGGCTAAACATCTTTATTCCAATCGGGTTTGCGTTTTTGCAAAAAGGCATTCATTCCTTCTTGTCCTTCGTTAGAAATTCGCATTTTGGCGATGACTTCGGCAGTATATTCTCCCGCTTTTTTAATATTCATTTCAGGAACTTTTTGCAATAATTCTTTGCATTTAGAGATTGCTATTGGTCCACTTGAGATGAGTTGATTAATTAATTTATCAACAAATTCATCGAGCTTTTCTAATGATGAAATAAAATTTATAAGACCTGCTTTTTTTGCTTTTTCTGCCAACATTCTTTCGCCGGTTAGGAAGAATTCTCTGCATTTTCCTTCACCACATTTTTTTACAACATAAGGTGAAATACAGGCGGGAATCAGTCCGATTTTCACTTCGCTGAAACTGAATTTTGCATTTTCCGATGCAACTGCAATATCGCAAGCTGCTACCAATCCAGTTCCGCCGCCGATTGCGACTCCATTCACTTTTGCGATTGTCGGTTTTGGAGATGTGTAAATTTTATGAAATAATTCCGACAGTTCCAAAGAACCTTTCAGATTTTTTTCGTAAGAATAATCCTTCACCTTTCGCATCCAATTAAGGTCTGCACCAGCACAAAATGATTTTCCGTTTCCTGTCAGAACAACTACGCGAATTTTATTTTCTCTTTTGATTTCATCGAAAACGATGCTTAATTCTTTAATCATAACATCGTTGAATGCGTTGTGAATTTCGGGACGATTAAGTGTTACATAGGCAATGTTGTTTTCTGTGTAATAAAGTATGGTTTGAAGTTTATTATTTAACATATATTATATCCTTTTTTAAATTACAAATTACAAAATCCAAAAATCAAATAAAAAATTTAATATTAGTCCGCCAGCTGGCAGATGGAATTCATTTTATATTTTTAATTTGATATTTGTCATTTCATGTCTTTGCCTTTAGTTTTTGTTTTTGTTGGCTCAAAAATTAGAATCCATGCAGGTTTTTCGGATCGAGAACGATGTCTTATTCCGCGCTTTACGAGGGATCCTTCCATCTCATTTAATTCCACCGAATCGTCTTCTGTATCGACGGTTATTTTTCCTTTGAGAACAAGAAAAAATTCATCTTCATTTTTGTGGATATGCCAATCGTAAGCGCCTTCAATTTTAGCAATTCG
>JACNJR010000024.1 GCA_014382495.1 Candidatus Cloacimonadota bacterium
AATGGGGGAAAATGTTCCTTAAAGATATATTTGGATAAGATTTTCATTTTAGCATTTTCAATAAATCTTCTTCAGAAATAATTTTTATCGTTTTGATTTTTTCTGCTTTTTTAAGTTTTGAGCCAGGATTTTCACCAAGAATTAGATAATTTATTTTTTTACTAATTGCAGAACTGACATTCCCGCCGCTAGTTAAGATTATATTTTTAATTTCGCTTCTCGAATAATTTAAAAGCGTACCAGTAATGAGAAACTTTAGCCCTGCAAGTTTTTGTTCATTCATTTCATTTTTTTTAACTTCAAATTGTAGTCCAAATTTTTGAAGTTCATCAATGAGGTGGGCATTTTTTTCATCATTAAAATATTCGATAATACTTTGAGCAATTTTTTCCCCAATTTCTGGAATTTCAATTAGATTATCAAAAGATGAGTGGCGCAAATTTTCAATTGAACCAAAATGTTCAGCGAGAATTCGCGCAATTTTACTTCCGACAAAACGAATTCCAAGCCCAAAAAGAAGGCGTTCAAAAGGAATAGTTTTGCTTTTTTCAATTGCTTTTTCCAGATTTCGAATGGATTTTTCTTCAAAACCGTCAAAAGATTTAAGTGTATTAAAATCGAATTTATATAAATCCGCAAAATTTTTTATGAAATTATTTTCAACCAAAAATGCAATGATTGATATTCCAAGTCCTTCGATATTCATTGCATCGCGCGAAGCAAAATGCTCTAAATTCCGTTTGATTTGTGCAGGACAAGAAATATTGGGGCAACGCCAGATTGCCTTTTCCGCTTTTCTGACAAGCTTCGTATCGCACACCGGACACTTGGTTATCATCTCAAAATTTTTTTCAGAACCATCTCTTTTTTGAGATAAAATTTCAATAATTTTCGGAATAATATCGCCAGATTTTACAAGTTTTACATAATCGCCAATCTTGAGTTTGAGACGCTTGATTTCGTCTTCATTGTGCAAAGTTGCATTAGAAACAATTGAGCCAGCAATTTTTACAGATTCCAATTTTGCAACTGGAGTTATCGCGCCAGTTCGCCCAACCTGAAATTCTATACTTTTCAGTTTTGTGATTGCCTCTTCGGCTTTGAATTTATATGCAACTGCCCATCTCGGACTTTTCGCTGTGCTTCCAAGTTTTTTCTGAAATTTAAGCAGATTTACTTTGATTACCATTCCATCGATATCGAACGGCAAATCAAAGCGTTTCTTTTCCCACTCATTACAAAATAATTTTATTTTCGCTAAAGATTTGTATTTTTTTGTATTCGAATTTGTCATAAATCCTTGTTTCCTCAGAAATTCTAAAATTTCATAATGTGATGAAAATTCATTATTTTCAGCAAATCCGATTCCATAGAATATTGCGTTCAAATGCCTTTTTGCGGCATATTTAGAAAATTTCAGTTTGATTGAGCCGGCGGCTGCATTGCGTGGATTGGCAAATAATGATTTTCCATTTTCTTGCTTCTGTCGGTTCAGTTTTTCAAATTCTTGATGAGAGAGATAAATTTCACCACGAATTTCTATCTTTTTCTGATAATTTATCGTGAGCGGGATGTCAATTATTGTCTTCGCATTTTGAGTAATATCTTCGCCGACAGAACCATTTCCACGAGTCAAGGCGTGTTGCAAAATCCCATTTTCATAAAACAAATTTATGCTTACGCCATCGATTTTTTGTTCGATTACAAAATCAAATGTTTTTTGATTCAAATTCTTTTCAACTCGATTAATAAAATCCGCAATCTCCTCAAATGAATATGCATTACTCAAACTTTGCATCGGCACAATGTGAGGAATTGATGCAAACTGATTTGTCAAATCTGAGCCGACTCGCTGAGTAGGGGAATCTTCTGTTGCAAATTCAGGAAATTTTTTTTCCAAATCCAAAAGTTCGCTCATCAACTGGTCATATTCATAATCAGAAATAATCGGCCGATTCTCGATATAATACTTCCGATTGTGGAATCCAATCTCTTTTTTTAGCTGCTTGACTCTGTCTTTTATTTTACTTTTTTCCATTAAATTCAGGTTTTTCTTATGAAATATCTTTGTCAATTTTATCAAGAACTTGACACCAAAAGTGAGTTTTCAGAAAATAATTGTAAAGAAATTTTCAAAATATAATAATGAGATAATTCCAAATTTTCTGATGAAATTAAAAAAGGTAAAAATATTTTGCGACGGCTCCTGCAAATATAATCCTGGTCCTGGCGGCTGGGCTGCAATTCTAAAATATAAAAATCATCACGAGACAATTTCGGGCTTTGCAGAGCATACAACAAACAATATTATGGAATTAACAGCCGCGATTAAAGCATTGAAAAAAATTAAAGAGAAATGCGAAATAGAAATATTTTCCGACTCAAAATATGTTGTTTTCGGAATAACAGATTGGATAAAAAATTGGAAAATAATGGGATGGAAAAGAAAGAAAAATAAAACAATAAAAAATGTTGAACTTTGGAAAAAATTGGATGATTTATGCAGTCAGCACAATGTAAAATGGATTTGGGTAAAAGGGCATAATGGACATCCCGAGAATGAAAAATGCGATGCATTTGCGAAAAAAGAGATAGAAAAGAATATCTAAAAAAAATTATATGAAAGAAAAATATTTTACCAAAGAATCAATTAGCGAAAAATCAAAGAATATGCTCAAAAATGTGAGTAAATTTATCCCATATAAAAGTTTTGAATTTACTCCAAATTGCTCGATTTTGTTAGTTGTCGATATGCAAAAATTTTTTATAAATGAAACTTCTCACGCACATATTCCAAGTGTCAGAGCGATAATTCCAAGAATAAAAAAACTGATAAATGTTTATTCAAAAAATGGGCTTCCCATAATTTTTACGCGACATATTAATTCGAAACAGAATGCAAATCTTATGGAAAAATGGTGGAATAATTTGATAACAGCACAAAATTCATTGAGTCAGATTAGTGCTGAATTTGATATTTCAAAAGGAATTGTTCTTAAAAAAAGCCAGTATGATGCGTTTTATGAAACTTCTTTGGAGAAAATTTTGAGAGAGAAAGAGATAAGTCAGATTGTGATTTGTGGCGTGATGACACATCTTTGCTGCGAAACTACTGCTCGTTCTGCGTTTGTGCGTGGCTTCGAAATATTCTTTACAATCGATGGCACCGCAACATATAATGAGAATTTACATCTCTCCTCACTTCGAAATCTTGCTCATGGATTTGCAACGCCAGTCATTTCAAACGAGATAATTTCATCAATAAAAAAAATATGAACGCTGAAAATATGGTAATTATTGGTGCCGGTCCATCTGGAATTTCTACCGCAATTCAGATTAAACGCTATGGAATAAATCCAATTATTTTGGAAAAAAATTCTGTCGGCGGTCTTCTTAAAAACGCAAATTTAGTTGAAAATTATCCTGGATTTCCAAATGGAATAAGTGGATTAGAACTCACAAAACTACTCGAGAAACATTTGCTAAATAGCGAAGTTGAAGTTCATTATGAAAGAGTATTGAAATTAAATTTTGACGGCAAAATATTTCACACGAAAACAAATAAAAGATTAATAACATCAAAAAAAGTTGTGATTGCTTCTGGAACAACCCACAAAAAAATATCAAACATTTTAATTCCTAATGATTCGAAAAATAAAATATTTTATGAAATTCACCAATTATTAAAAACTAAAAATAAGAAAATTATTATCATTGGGGCTGGCGATGCGGCATTTGATTATGCTCTAAATCTTGAAAAAGATAATGAGATATGTATTCTAAATCGGGGTGAAATTTCTAAATGCATTCCGATTTTGCGTGAAAGAGCAGAGAAATCCTCGAAAATTAAATATTATGAAAATACATTTATGACAAAAATTCTAAACGATTCAGAGAATAATTTGCTCGTTGAATGCAGAACTTCTGGCGGAATCTCACGATTTTCGGGGAATTATCTGATTTTTGCAATTGGAAGAGAACCGCAACTCGATTTTCTTTCTGATAATTTGAAAAAAAGTGCAAAAGAATTTGCGCGAAAAAAACTCCTCTATTTTGTTGGTGATGTGAAGAATGAAATTTATAGACAAACCAGTATTTGCGTTGGAGATGGAGTCAAAACAGCAATGAAAATCTATAGAGATTTTGAGGGAC
>JACNJR010000095.1 GCA_014382495.1 Candidatus Cloacimonadota bacterium
TTTTCGTTCGGAATATAGTGGTGGTTTTGATGTTGTGATTGGGAATCCGCCGTATATTACATTTGCATTAGGTAAAAAACAAGAGTTTGAAAATAAAGAGATAGAATATTATAAAGAGAATTTTCCTTTGTCATCAGTTTATAAAGTCAGTTCATATTTAATATTTATTGATAAATCTTTAAAATTAATTTCAAATAATGGTTTATTATCATTTATTGTACCAAATTCTTTATATACTAATTACTATTACTCAAAATTTAGAGAATATTTAATTGATAATTTTTCTATATGTAGTTTATGTAATTTAGAATATGAAGTTTTTAAAGATGCCGATACTGGTGGTTCATCAATATCTATTTTTAGTAAATATAAAATTGAAAATACAAAACTATTTTTATGTAAAAATGAAAAAGAATTTCAAACACCGTATAGTTTTAATATAAAACAAAAAGAATTTAAAAAAATACCTGATAATAAATTTTTATTTTCAGATACTCTCATATCATTATGGAATAAGTCATTTGAAAATTCTATATCTTTAGGTAGTAAAAATTTTCGATTTTATCAAGGTATTATCACTGGGAATAATAAAAAATTTTTATCAAAAGAAAAAATTGATGAAAAATATAAACCGATTATTAGAGGTAGAGATTTTTATAAATATACACCCTTAACAAGTAAAACATATGTTTTATTTGATCCTAAACAACTCTGGAGTAATACAAATAAAGAAATGTATCTTGTTAATGATAAATTGATTTTTCGGCAAACTTCTGACCATATAGTTGCTACTTATGACGATGAACAAAAGTTCTCTCTTGATTCTACACATATATTTTTTGATAAATCTGAAAATTTTAGTCATAAATATTTATTAACTATTGTAAATTCGAAATTATTAAATTTTTTATATCAAATTATAGTGCCTGAAATTGGTAAAGTATTTTCACAAGTTAAAGGTGTAAATTTAAAGAAATTACCAATAAAAGAGATTCAGAAACAATCTCAACTCCCCTTCATCCAAAAAGCAAACACAATGCTCTCTCTAAACAAACAAAAACAAGAAAAGATAAATAAATTCCTACACCGTCTTGAAACCAATTTTGAAATTGAAAAATTTACAAATAAAATGAAATCATTCTACAATTACGATTTCAAAACTTTGCTTTCTGAATTGAAAAAGAAAAAGATAAAATTAACTCTTTCCCAACAAGACGAATGGGAAGAATATTTTAATAATTACAAAAACGAAATTGCTGAATTACAACAGCAAATTGATAAAACCGATAAGGAGATAGATCAAATGGTTTATGAACTTTATGGTTTAACAAACGAGGAAATTGAGATTGTGGAAAACTGATAACGAAGCCCCTAGCAAACAGCTCCACATTCACTTCGCTCATCGTGGCAGCTGCAAAACATTCCAAAACAAAGGAAAAAAAATGAAACAAAATCTTATCATCGGCATCGCCGGCGGAACTGGCTCCGGCAAAACAACTCTTGCTGAAAAAATTATTGAAGAACTAAACGACCCAAAAATCATAATCATCAAACAGGACGCATATTATAAATCACATCCCGAATTGGATTTCGCAGAACGAGAAAAAATAAATTTCGATCATCCAAACGCTTTTGATAATAAACTTCTGATTCAACAACTAATAAATCTGAAAAATGGGAAATCGATAAAAATGCCCATTTATGACTTCAAAACACATCTGAGAAAAAAAGAAATATCGCTTGTCCAATCATACAAAGTCGTAATTATAGAAGGAATTTTGCTTTTCGTGGATTATGATTTACGAAATCTTCTCAACATAAAAATTTTTGTAGATACTGGCTCAGATATTCGAATTTTACGAAGAATCACACGGGACATCAATGAACGCGGAAGAAGTTTTGAATCCGTCCACGAACAATATCTAAACACCGTCAGACCGATGCATCTTGAATTTGTGGAACCATCAAAAAAATATGCCGATATAATCGTTCCAGAAGGCGGTTTCAATACAATTGCAATCGATATGATTGTATCAAAAATAAAACTAATACTAAATGAAAGTGAGGAAAAATGAAAAAAAATTTCATAATAACAGAAATGTTTCTGATTGTTTTTTTGTTCGCAAATCTCGTCGCACAAACGAGTATGACAATTTATAATCAGAATTTCGCAACGGTCAGAACTAATCTGTCACTATCTCTCGAAAAAGGAATAAATCAATTTAGTATGTCTGATATTCCGGCTGCGATAGAGCCAACCTCTGTGCATCTCGCTCCAATTAAAAAGTCAGATAAGATTGTAATCACGCTTCAAAATTTTGAATATGATCTTGCAAACACAAGCAAAATTCTGGATAAATATCTCGATAGAGAGATTGAAATTATTGCAAAGAATGGCGAACTTTTCACAGGAATTCTGAAATCATTTGATGGCGAAAATATTGTGATTCAGAAAAAGGATTTGGGAATAAATATGGTAAATCGCAAGGAGATTCAGAATATCAATTTGGAGAAAATGCCGGAAAATTTTTACACAAAACCGACGCTGAATTGGGAATTATTTGCGAATCGCAAAGGCGAGCATCAAGCCAAACTGAGTTACATCACAAAAAAAATAACTTGGGATGCGCAATATGTCGCAGTTTTGTCAAGCGATGAAAAATCTCTAAATCTCGCTTCTTGGATTTCGCTGGATAATAGATGCGGAAAAGCGTTCAAAAATGTGGATTTGAAACTTATGGCTGGCGATGTGCATCTTGCTGAAGAAAAACGACTTTATGGTGACGGAATGCGAATTACTGCGGAAAAAGGATTTGCGGCACCACAAGTTGTGGAAGAAGAATTCTTTGAATATCATCTCTATACCGTGAAAAACCGCAAAATTGATATCAATAATAATCAGCAGAAGCAGATTTCACTTTTCGACCCGACTGATGTGAGTTCAGAAAAAATTTTCAAATATGATTGCAATTCTGCTGGAAATGTGAATGTGTTTATCAAATTTGAAAACAAAGAAAAATATGGACTTGGAATTCCGTTGCCAAAAGGAAAAATCCGTGTTTTCAAAAAGGGAAAAGAAAATGAAGCGGAATTTATTGGCGAAGACAGAATTTCTCATACGCCAAAAAATGAAGAAGTAGAACTAAAAATCGGCACTGCATTTGATATAAAAGGAGAATTTAAAACTTTGAGTTCTGACAAAATTTCAAGAAATGCAAAACGAGAAGAATATGAAATCGAGTTTAGAAATCGCAAAGATGAGAATGTTGTAATTGAGGTCACAAAGCGACTTGGAAGAAATTGGACGATTGAAAAATCTGACGAGGAATATGTGCAAAAAGATGCTTTTAATGTGAAATTTGAGATTGAAATTCCGGCAGAGCAGATAAAGAAATTTTCCTTTACTGTGTTGTATAAATACTAAAAAAATGACAGAGAAATAAAATATGTTTAATAGAAATTTAGAAAAAGAAATAATAACATTTATTGATGAAATCTCAATCTATATTTATTTTAATCCACACACTGTCATTCCCGCGAACGCGGGAATCCATAATCAATTCTTTGGATGCTCTTTGGAAAACAGTAAAAATAATAACCAAAAAACTGGATTCCCGATCAAATCGGGAATGACATTCGGAAAGGACTCCCACTATCATTCCAAAACCTCACATATTGTCATTCCAAAATCTCCCAACTGTCATTCCCGCGAACGCGGGAATCCATAATCAATTCTTTGGATGCTCTTTGGAAAATAGTAAAAATAATAACCAAAAAACTGGATTCCCGATTAAATCGGGAATGACATTCGGAAAGGACTCCAGCTGTCATTCCAAAACCTCACATATTGTCATTCCAAAATCTTACTCACTGTCATTCCCAAATCTTACTCACTGTCATTCCCGCGAACGCGGGAATCCATA
>JACNJR010000044.1 GCA_014382495.1 Candidatus Cloacimonadota bacterium
TTTTAATTAATTTAGTTGGCGTTACGAAAATTTCTCCAATTTTTTCAGCAAGAATATCTGCAGTTCTACCGAGAATATATGCACCAACACGCGCAGCATCATAAGATGAGAAGTTTTGTCCGAGCAATGATAAAATGATGCCAGTCAATACATCTCCACTTCCGCCAGTACTTAATCCCGGATTTCCGGTTGTATTGAAAGTGATTTTTTCACCGTCAGTAATAATTGAAGTATTTCCTTTTAGAAGCAAAATCACTCCATATTTTTTTGCAAATTCTGTAGAAAATTTTAATTTATCACTCCGAATTTCGTCAATCGAAATTTGTATTAAACGAGAAAATTCTTTAATATGCGGCGTGAAAATGTAAGGTTTATTTTTAATTTTTTCCAATTCATTTTGGTGATTTTCAAACGCATTAATCGCATCAGCATCGATAACTGTGGGTTTATTGTTCGATATGAGAAATTCTCTTACAAAAGTTGCGGTCTCGTCATTCCGTGAAATTCCAGGTCCGATTGCAATCGCATCACATTCTTTTGTAAAGGCAAGTATTTCTTTTTTTGAATTTATTGAAATAGTTCCACTTTTAGTTTCGCGTACCGCTTTTGTCATAATTTCCACAAGCGATGATTCAAAAATTTGCGATAAACTTTTGGGATGAAGCAAAGTTATCAATCCAGAACCCATTTCCAGTGCAGAATTTGCAGCCATTATTCCCGCGCCAGTAAATCCAGGCGAACCGGCAAGCAATGCAACTTTTCCAAAATTACCTTTGTGAGAATTCGCTTTTCGTAATGGAAAAAATTCTGATATGTCTGTCAAAACTTCAGCTTTTGGCATATTTTCTATAAAAGTTTTAGGTGAAATTCCGATGTCAACAATGAAAATCTCGCCCGAAAATTCTCTTCCCGGATAGAGAAGATGCCCGTATTTCAGATTTGCCATTGTGATTGTATAATCAGCATTAATCGCCACATTTCCGATTTGTCCAGTTTGAGAATTGATTCCCGAAGGAATATCGATTGATACGATAACTCCAAATTGATTGTTGATTGTTTCGATTACTTTTTTTCGGAATCCAGTTATTTTACCTTTTAATCCAATTCCAAAAATAGCTTCGACAATCAAATCAAAATTTTGCAGCTGATTAAATAAAATTTCAACATCTTTTTCAGATTTTATAAATTTGATTTCGCATTGTAGATTTTTCAAAATATCGTAGTTTATTTTTGCGAGTTGAGAGAATTTTTTTTCATTTCCCACGACAAAACAAGAGACATCAAATCCGTGATTGTAAAGCCATCTTGCAATTACAAATCCATCGCCTCCATTATTTCCTGTTCCGCAAATAACCGCGATGGAATCGTAATCATCCAAAATTTCTGTCTCGATTATTTCTGCTGATTTTTTCCCAGCATTCTCCATCAAAATTATGCCTTTTAATCCGATTTTATCACTTGTAATTTTGTCAAATTTCCTCATTTCGTCAGGACTCAATACAAACATTTTTACCTCTTTTTCATATTTTTTGGAAGTGAAATTTCAAAAATTGTTTCAACATATTTTTCACTTTTGAGAAGATAAATTTTTCCTTTATGAAAATTCTCAACAATTCTTTTCGCCAAACTCAAACCCAAACCCCATCCGCGATTTTTCGTTGTAACGCCAGTATTGAATATCACTTTTTGCATTTTCGATGGAATACCAATCCCTTCATCTTTAATTTGAATGTAAATATTTTTTCTGTTTTCATAAGTAATCAGAGAGATATTTCCAGACCGATTTTTCATTGCGTCAATAGAATTTTTAATCAGATTTTCGAGTGCCCATTTTAGGAGATCAGAATCAAAATGGAAATAGCAGTTTTGAGTTTTGTTAATGTAATTTATATTTATTTTATACTTTTCCTTTGGCATTCTCGTAGCAAAATAATCGATTATAGATTGAATAGTTTTATCTAAATCAGATTTTTTTAATTCAATCGATGAGCCGACTTTTCCAAATTTTGAAGCGATGTTTTCAAGATGCTTAATATCAAACTTAATTTGATTTAAAATTTCTGCTTGCTTTTTTGCATTCATCTCTGAAAATTTTTTAGATTGCAAAATTTCAATCCAACCGAGAAGGGATGAAACAGGCGTTCCAAACTGATGTGCCGTCTCTTTCGCAAGTGCGACCCACAAAGATTTTTTCTCACTATTTTTCAATAAAATAAAGCCAAAAGTTCCAAATGTTATAAAAAGAAATAGGATGAAAAATTCAAAATAGGGAACAAATCGCAATTTTTTCATCGTTGAAGATTCCGAGAAATAAATTTTACAAATCGGTTCGTCAGTTTGCGGATTCGATAAAAAAATTGGATTTTTGGAATTAACCATTTTCTGAAAAATTGTATTTAATTTTTTCTTTTCATTTTCGGTTAATTGTTGAAAAGGTTTTTGCACAACTTCAATATTTTTCCAATATTTTGGCTCATCTTCTTCAGTTGTAACAATTATTGGATAATTTATTTTTTGTGGAAATTCTTTCAGAAAATAGTTCATAAGATAGGTTTCAAAATTGTCTTTCGTGGTTCCTTCCAATAATTCGGCATATATTTGTGGGAGAACTTCCAATTCGGTGCGAACCTTCAATATAAGTGAGTTTGAGTAAATTACAAAAAATAATATTATTAAAATACTTCCAAAAATGAAGTATAATTTGAGAAAAAGTTTGGTTTTGAGATTATTCTGAAACATCTTTTTTTTTCGCTTCTTGCCAAAGATTTTCCATCTCATCAAGTCCTGCTGAAAAAATATTTTTCTTTAATTTTTTTTCAATAAATTCAAATCTTTTGATGAATTTTTTAATCGAATTATTTAGCGCCAATTCAGAATCGATTTGCAATTTTCGCGCAATATTGACAATCGCAAAAAGAATATCGCCCATCTCATCGGACATTTTCTTTTGATTGTGAACTTTATATTCCTCCTCAAATTCTCCAATTTCCTCTTTTAATTTCGAAAAAATTTTATTCACATTATCCCAATCAAACCCGACGGTTGCTGCTTTATTTTGAATTCTTCTTGCTTTGATTAATGCTGGTAAAGATTTTGGCAGACCTTCCAAAATTGATTTTCTGTGATTTTTTTCTTCCTTTTTGATTTTCTCCCAATTGTGTTCAACATCTTTTGAATTTTTAACTTTCACATCGCCAAAAATGTGCGGATGTCTTTGAATCATTTTCTCATTCACTTTTTCTAACACATCTTTAATAGTAAAATTTTCTTCTTGTTCGGCGATTTTTGCTTGAAATATTATATGCAGAAATAGGTCGCCGAGTTCTTCTTTTAACGATTCGAAATTCTCTTGCGTGATGGCATCTGAGATTTCATAAACCTCCTCAATCATATGTGGAATAAGTGATTTGTGCGTCTGCTCGTTATCCCAATGGCAACCTTTTTCTGGGTTGCGAAGTTTGTTCATTATTTCCAATAATTTATCAAATTCCTTCATCTAAAGCTCGATTGTAACACAAATATTTTCAATTCTTCAAATTAATTCTCAAAGAATGGATAGTAAGTTGTTGGAAAACTTTCCCAAGAAATTTGGAAATGAAAATTCTTATTCGGCGAGTAATCAAGTTGGAAATTTGGCAAGATTTTTGTGCCACTATTTTCAGAATCAAAATCACCGAATTTTACTGCATTCAAATCAAGTTGCAAATTTATTTTTGAAGAGAGTTTATATTGGAATCGATTGCGAAAATTTGTGAGATAAATCGATTTTTGGGTTTGAGAATTATAAATTGTCGAAAATGTAAAAGATTGCGAAGTATTCAGATTTTTAAATCGAAATTGTGAAGGAAATGAAAAAATATCTTTCTGTTTTTCGTTTGGAATAGTCAAATTTTGTCCGAACAACGATATTGTAAAAAATGTAATAAAAATAATTAGCGATGTTTTTTTCATAATTATCCTTCGAAAATGAATTTAATTTTTACCATTCATATTCATTTTTCATTTATTATTCATTTTTATAAATTTATTTTAAGGTGTCAATCTATTTATCATTCTTGGAAATGGAATGGTTTCACGAATGTGTCTCACACCAGAAATCCACCCAATCAGCCGTTCAAAACCGAGTCCAAAACCACTGTGTGGGATAGTGCCATATTTTCGCAAATCAAGATACCATTGATATTCTTTTATCGGTATATTTTCTTCTTCCAATCTTGATTTCAGAATGTCATAATCGTCTTCTCTTTCGGAACCACCAATAATTTCGCCAAATTTTTCTGGTGCAATCAGGTCAGAACAAAGAGACAATTTTTTGTCTTCTCTATCGAGTTTCATATAAAAAGGTTTGATTTGCTTTGGCCATTTTTCCACAAAAATTGGAACATCAGAATCTTCAGTTATTATTTCCTCTTCTTGAGCACCAAAATCATCACCATATTTTATTTTTGAACCTTTTTTTTGAAGTTTTTCAATTGTTTCTTTGTAAGTTATTATTTTGAATGGAGCATCTGCTTTTTCGAGCCGAACAATATCTCTTTCAAGAAGTTTTAATTCTTTTTGATTTCTTTTTAGAACAGCACGAATCACATAACGAATAAGCTCCTCCTGAATTTTCATATTTTCTTTGTGCTCAACAAAAGCAGCTTCGGCATCCATCATCCAAAATTCTGTGAGATGTTTTCTTGTCTTAGATTTCTCTGCACGAAAAGTCGGCCCGAAATCATAAACTTTGCCCAAACTCATAATTCCTGTCTCAAGATAAAGCTGGCCAGATTGAGAAAGATAAGCGGAACCTTCATCGAAATACGGAACTTCAAAAAGCGTTGTTGTTCCTTCGCAAGCGTTCGGTGTGAGAATAGGGGCGTCAAATCTGTAAAAATCATTTTTATCGAGATAATTGCAGATTGCGTAATAAATCGAATGGCGGATTTTCAGAAGTGCATTTTGTTTTTTCGAACGAAGCCAAAGATGACGATTATCAAGCAAAAATGTGACGCCGTGCTCTTTTTTTTGAATTGGAAATTCGTCTGCGATTTGAATGATTTCGATATTCGTAATGTCGAGTTCGTAACCTGATGGCGCTCTTTTATCTTCTCTTACATTTCCAGAAATTTTCACAGAAGATTCTATAGTTAATTTTTCGCACAGTTTAAATTTTTCTTCTCCAATATTTGGCAAAAAAGCAACAGCTTGAATTTCGTCAGTTCCATCTCGCAAAATCAAAAACTGGATTTTTCCGCTTGAACGTTTATTCCTTATCCAGCCATCAATTCTGACATTTTTTCCATTGTATTTTTTAATATCTTTCAAAAATATTTTTTTCATATTGTTAAATTAACTTAGTTTCCTTTCTACTTTTTTTGATGCTTTCCATAATCATAAAAGCGATTCGCAGAGCTTCATATCCATCTTGTCCGTTGACGATTGGTCTCTTATTATTTTTTATCGCATCGACAAAATTTTGAAGTTCTGTCTTAAGCGGTTCTCTCTCGATTATTTCTACTTTTTGAGTATGATACATTTCAGAAATATTTGGTTGCTGTTTTCCTGACATAATCTTCTGCATAATGCGATTAATTTCAGGATTTTTTTTCACAACCTGTACATCTTTGTTTTGATAATTCAGAGAAATGTACATATCTTTTTGAAAGAACCGAATTTTTCTCTCTCTTTTTAGCGAGATACGGCTTGCGGTGATATTGGCAAGTGCGCCATTTTCAAATTCAATCTTGGCATTTGCGATATCAATGTCATCGGTCAATATCGGGACACCAACGGCGTTTATGCTTTTTACTTTACTTTTTACCAACGAAAGAATAATGTCAATATCGTGAATCATCAAGTCGAGAACGACAGGGACATCGCTTCCTCGTGGCGTAAAAGGTGCAATTCGATTTGCTTCGATAAAAATTGGGCTTATCAAAATATCTGAAAGGGCCATAATTGCTGGATTGAAGCGCTCAATATGTCCAACTTGGATTTTTAGATTTTTTTTATCTGCGAGTGAAACCAATTTTTTTGCATCATTCAAATTGCTACAAATCGGTTTTTCCACAAACACATTCTTGTTATTTTCAAGACACTTTTTGCAATACTCAAAATGTGTAATTGTTGGCGCTGCAATGCTTATAGCATCAACTTTCAAAAGCAATTCTTCAACTGTTTCAAATGCCTTGCAATGATTTTTTTCTGCAATTAAAGTTGCTCTTGAATGGTCAATATCGTAAATTCCAATCAATTCAGCATTATCCAATTCTGAAAAAACTCTTGCGTGATGCTGTCCAAGATGTCCGACTCCAATAACTCCGATTTTCATATCTTCTCCAAAAATTTTGTTCTCAATAACTTTTGGGGAAAGTTATTTTGTCAATTATTTTATTTTTATTTCAAAAAAAGAAAACCTGCCAAGTTTTAAACAAGGCAGGTTTAATTCTTTATTTGACGAAAAGAACCTATTTCGTTATAATCATTTTTTTGTGAATGTCTGATTTCCAGCATTCCAATAAATTTGAGATTTAGAATTTGAGATTTGGAATTGATATTTACACAAAATATTCTTTCACTTTTTCGAAAAAGGATTTTCCCGGTTTTAGCTCCCTTTTTTCGTCAAAAGTATGGATTTTTTTGTATAATTCATTTTCAGATTTTGAAATATTTTTCGGAATTACGATATGAATTTGAATGAAAATATCTCCCTTTTGAGAACTATTTAGATAGGGCAAACCTTGATTTTTTATTCGGAAAATTTTTCCTTGTTGAACGCCAGGTGGCAATTTCATTTTAATATGTTTTTCCAAAGTTGGAATCTCTAAACTTCCGCCAAGAACTGCTTTGCTGACAATTATTGGAAATTTGCAAGTAATATTTTGTCCATTACGCTCAAAAATATCATGATTTTTTTCGTTCACAAAAACGAGGATATCACCATTTGGTCCATTTTGTTTTCCAGCATTTCCTTGTCCGCGTAATTTCAGATATTGACCATCTGCGATACCGGCAGGAATATCAATTTTTATAGTTTTTACTTGCGACAATCTGCCTTCTCCGTAACATTTTTGACATCTGTTTTTTATGATAGAACCTTTTCCGTGACAGGTTGGGCAGGTTGTAATTGTGGACATTTGTCCGAAGATGGATTGTCTGACTTGTCTGACTTTTCCGGCTCCGCCACATTGTGAACAGGTAAAAATTTTTCCATCAGCAGAGCCGGTTCCGTTGCAATTTTCGCAGGAAGTTTTTACATTTACTTTCACTTTTTTGGTTACGCCAGTATTTATCTCTTCGAGAGAGAGTGAGAGTTTGATTTTTAAATCTTCGCCACGATTTACTGACGCTCTTCTCCGACCGCCAAAGCCAGAAAATCTGTCTCCAAAAATAGAACCGAACAGTCCACTTTCACTGAAAAAATCACCAAAAATATCTGAAAAATCTGTTGCATGCGAGAAGTCAGACCATTGGAATCCGCCAGAACCAAATTGAGAATCTACGCCGGCGTGACCATATTGGTCATATAAACCCTTTTTTTTCTCATCGCTAAGCACTTCATACGCTTCAGATGCTTCTTTGAATTTTTCTGCTGCTTCTGGATTATCTTTGTTTTTATCAGGATGATATTTTAATGCTAACTTTCTATACGCTTTCTTTATATCAGTTTTAGATGCATTTTTGGCGATACCGAGAATCTCGTAATAATCTCTTTTTGCCATTATTTCTTTTCTTCGTCGTCAACAACTTCAAAATCTGCATCTACAGCCGGATCATCAGAATTTTTACTTTTCGATGTTTTTTCTCCGGAAGGTTTTTGCCCTGTTTTTGCCTGTTCTTCTGCTTGCTGAGCTTGCTGTTTTTTTATTGCTTCTTGATAGACAATTTCACCCAATTTTTGTGCTTTCTCTTCAAACTCAGTTTTTGCCTTTGTCAGAACCTCAATATCTTTGCTATCCAGTTTCTCCTTTGCATCTTTAACTGCTTTTTCAATCTCATTTTTATCTTTATCAGAGAGTTTGTCAGCATAATCTTTAAGAGATTTTTCAGTAGTGAAAATTAGTGTATCAAATTCATTTCTCATCTGGACGCGCTCTTTCAATTTCTTATCTTCTTCAAAATGTGCTTCAGCTTCTTTAACCATTTTATCAATTTCACTTTCATCTAATGCACCGCTTTTATCAATTTTAATTTGTTGTTTTTTACCAGTTCCTTTATCAATCGCAGACACATTAAGAATACCATTTGCGTCCATATCGAATGAAACCTCTATTTGAGGCATCCCGCGAGGTGCAGGTGGAATTCCAACCAAATCAAATCTTCCGAGAGTTCTGTTGTGAGCAGCCATCTCGCGTTCGCCCTGTAAAACATTGATTGAAACTGCGGTCTGATTATCGGCAGCAGTAGAAAAAATCTGGCTCTTCTTTACGGGAATAGTTGTATTTCTTTCAACTAATTTTGTCATCACTCCGCCAAGTGTTTCGATTCCAAGCGATAGGGGAGTAACATCGAGCAATAAAATATCTTTAAGATCTTCATCGCCCGAAAGAATTCCACCTTGAATTGCTGCGCCAACTGCTACGACTTCATCAGGATTCACACTCCTATTGGGTTCTTTTTTGAAGAATTTTTTAACAGCATCGTAAACAGCTGGAACACGAGTTGAGCCGCCAACAAGAATAATTTCATCAATATCATCAACAGAAATTTTTGCGTCCTTTATAGCAAGTTTGCAAGGATCAATACTATCCTGAACTAAATCATCAATCATTCTGTTAAACTGAGAGCGAGTTAAATTTATCGAAAGATGTTTTGGTCCGCTACTATCTGCAGTAATATAAGGAAGATTGATGTTTGTTGATTGAGTTCCGCTTAGTTCAGTTTTTGCTTTTTCTGCTGCTTCGCGAATTCTCTGTATTGCCATTGGGTCTTTTGTAAGATCAACGCTATCACTTTTTTTGAATTCTTCAACTAACCAATCTACGATTCGTTTGTCAAAATCATCTCCACCAAGATGTGTATTTCCATTAGTTGAAAGAACCTCAACGACACCTTCGCCAATTTCAAGAATGGAAATATCAAATGTTCCTCCGCCAAAATCATACACAGCGATTTTCTCTTCCTTCTTTTTATCAAGTCCATATGCCAATGCCGCCGCAGTCGGTTCATTGATTATTCTCTCGACTTTCAGACCAGCGATTTTGCCTGCATCTTTTGTTGCTTGTCTTTGTGCGTCATTGAAGTAGGCTGGAACGGTGATGACGGCACTTTCAATCTTTGTTCCAAGATATTCTTCTGCGGTCTCTTTCATCTTTTTGAGAATGAAAGATGAAATTTGTTGAGGTGTAAAATCCTTTTTCTCTTTTGGAATATACATTACAACTTCGCCATTCGTGCCGGATTTAATCTTAAATGAAACTTCTGCTTCTTCTTGTTTCACTTCGGTTGTTTTTCGTCCGATAAATCTTTTCGTTGAATAGACCGTATTTTCTGGATTTGTAACAAGCTGATGTTTGGCGAGTTGACCAACCAATCTTTCGCCACCTTTGGAAAATCCTACTATTGATGGAGTTGTTCGTCCGCCTTCTGAATTTGGGATTACAGTTGGCTTTCCGCCCTCCATCACAGCGACGCAACTGTTAGTTGTTCCCAAATCTATTCCGATTATTTTAGCCATTTTTGTTCTCCTTTATAGCTTTTTTAGTTTTCTTTTTTCCTTTTGAAACAGCCACTCTCGCGTGCCGTAAAATCTTATCATTCAAAAGATAGCCATTTCTGATATTATCAAAAATTATGTTTTCATCGTATTTTTTATGCTCAGTAAAAATTATAGCTTCGTGGAAATTTGGATCAAATTTTTGACCAACAGTTTCAATTTTTTTCAGACCTTCTTTTTCAAATATTTGTTTCATCTGTTTATGAATTATTTCGATTCCTTTTTTGAAATTTTTTGGCGAATCCTTTTCATTGGCAGATTTAATAGCAAGTTCCAAATGTTCGAATACTTCGACAATTTCCAGAAGAAGCGTTTGATTTGCTATTCTTATCCACTCAATTTTTTCTTTCGCATTTCGTCTCCTAAAATTTTCAAACTCCGCTGCAGCTCTTAACCATTTGTCTTTGTACAACTCAACTTCTGCTTTTAATTTTGTATTTTGTTGAGAGAGTGCCAGTTTTTTCTGCTTCTTTTTGGTGGATTTTGTTTCACTCTTTTTTTCAGACATACAATTTCTCCTTATCGAAATATGGCATAACGGTTCCTTTGGTTGTCATTTCAGTTATCATTCGAGATGCGAAGCAAATCATCGGGATATTTTCGCGATAATTCATCCTTTTTGTGCCGAGAATTCCGATAAATCCGTTGAGTCCCATTACACGATATCTTCCAAAAATCAAGACAAGGTCAGCAAAATTTTCACCTCTAATTTCATCTCCCAACAGAATTGTATAATCATCTTGTTTATATTTTTGAAAAATTTCGATGAAATCATCTTGCTTATTTATGATTTTAAGAAGTTGAAGAATTTTCTCGCGAGATTTAAATTCCGGTTGATTAAGAAAGCCAACACTTCCGTCAAAGCGCATTACATAACGACTTGCTTGATTCATTGCATTTGTAATTTCTGATGTAATTTTCAGAAAAAGAGATTTTTTCTGCAATTTTTCTGATTCAAGCATTTTTGGAAATTGAAGCAAAATCTGATAGATTGGCAAACCAGCAAATTGGTTATTGAAATACCGCACCATTGCTGCAATTTGTGCATCGGAAAGGTTGTGCGAATTTTGTATTATAACTGTTTTATCCAGTCCGACATCCAAACTTATTACAATAAGCAAACGATTGCTTTCAATCTTGAATATATCCAGTTTTTTCAGCAATCCAGCAGAAAAATCTGGCTCGGCAATTATACTTAATTGTCCGGAAACATTTGCAAGAAACTTCAAAATTGAGGAGAGCATATTTTCAATACTTTGATAATTTTGTGAGAGAAGTGTCTGCATCATTTTGATTTTTTGTTCAGGAATATTCTTCTCAAAATCGATGATATCATTTATGTAAAATTTGTATCCTTTATCTGTCGGAACTCTGCCAGCCGAGGTATGCGGTTGCTCAATAAAACCATTTTTTGTCAGCTCAGCCATATCGTTACGGATTGTGGCAGAACTTACGGTAAAATCATAATTTTCAGATAGAATTTTTGAGCCAACCGCTTGTGCGTTCTTGAGATGTTCCAAAATAATTGCTTCCAGAATCTCTTTCCGACGCTTTGATAATTTATCTCTTTTGAAATTATCATCACGAACTGAAAAATCTTTATTTGCCATTTTTTATCCTATTTTGGCACTCTTTATTTGTGAGTGCTAAATTTAACAATAATTTAGGTCAATTCTTTTGTTTGTCAAAATTTTATTGCAATTTTGTTAAAATAAAGTGATTAAATCGAAGAAAAATATTCTACACGAAAAACCCACAATTAAAATTATGGATTGCCTTTCTGCCTTATTTTTTTATTCACTCTTCATTTGGACAGTTCGTATTGGGAATGGAATTTCAATTCCTTCTTTCTTGTAGCGTACATCGAGTGCTTTGATGAATTCGTGGCGGAGAATAAATTTATTTACATACTCTTTTACATATAGAATTATGCTGAAATTGATGCTGAAATCGCCAAAAGATTTATATCTCATAAATGGCTCAATTTGAGTGGCGGCACCTTCTATTTCGTTCATAACTTTTTTTGCAACTTCCAAAGTAATCCTTTCAACTTCTTCAAGATTGCTGTCGTAACTTACTCCAACTGCTATCGAAACTGACATTTCCTTGTTTGGCAGATTGAAATTTGTAATAATTGCTGACGCAAGTTTGGAATTTGGTATCACGATAGAATTATTCCCAAATGCTTTGATAGTCGTGTTTCGCCAAGAGATGTCAGTCACATATCCAGCTTCACCAGATGCAAGTTTTATGTAATTTCCTTTTTTTATTTGCCCAGCAGCGATGATTTGAAATCCAGAAAATAAATTTGAAAGAGTATCCTGCAAAGCCAATGCTACAGCCAATCCGCCAACGCCCAATGCAGTCAAAATCGGAGTAATCGCAATTCCTAAACTTTGTAAAATTATCAAAAATCCCAAAGCAAAAATAAGCACTCTTACGATGTTGTTGAAAATTGTTGTTTTGGCGAGAGTCCCGTCCTCTTTGCCCTCATATGTCTTTGTGAACCACGATGCAATTTTCGAAAGAACAAGTGTGACAGAAAAAATCAGCACAGTCAGAAAAACCTTATTCAAAATTGGTAATATCTTCTCTGACATTTCGAAAAATGGCAATGCAATGTAAATTCCGATAAGAAAACTCCAAAGAATCAAAACTCCTTTCACGGAATGAATAATGATGTCATCGCCTTTCCATTTGGTCTTTTTCGCGAGTTTTGAAAAACTTACGAAAATTATTTTCTGTAAAATTATTCCAATTATTATACTTCCGAAAATGATTGAAATTGGTGTTATTAAAGATTTTAGCATTTTATCCTCCAAAAATTATGCATTTTATTTTTTCTTCCTAAAATTTACTTTCGGCTCATCACGATTTATCAGGCGTTTGATATTTTCTTTATGGCGGTAAATTATTAGAATCACAATAAAAAATGTCAATATCAAAAATGGTAAATTTTCAAAATTCGTGATATTTTTGTATAATTCAATTCCAAAAAGTGTGATAACTGCGATAATCGAAGCAAGCGAGACATATCGAAAAATTATCATAAAAATCAGAAAAGCAATGAATGCAAATAATGTTGGAAACGGCATCAGATTTACAAATGTACCCGCAGCAGTCGCCACGCCTTTGCCGCCTTTGAATGATAAAAATATCGGAAAAATATGTCCCAAAATTGCAGCAATTGCAATGAAAATCAAAAAAGATGAAAATTCATTTCCAGAAAATTTGGTTACGAAAAGCCAACGAAAAATCTGAACAGCAAAAAATCCTTTGGCAAAATCGAGAAACAAAACAAAAATTCCAGGAAGAGTTCCAAGAATTCGCATTACATTTGTCGCACCAATATTTTTGCTTCCTACATTTCGTATATCAATGCCTTTTGCAATTTTGACACAAATAAATCCAAATGGTATTGAGCCGAGCAGATACGCGCCGAAAATCGCTACAAAAAGTAAAATCGTCATTCGTTATGTCCTTTGAATTTTAATCTAAAACTAACGCCGTCGAAATCAAATTCTTCTCTAATCTGATTTTGAATATATCTTTTGAAATTTTCAGTTATAAGTTTTGGATCGTTCACACTGAAAATAAAAATTGGCGGATGCACTTCTACTTGCGTGCAAAAATAAAATTTCACATACTTTCTCGAAGGATGTTTTGGCGGATTCTTTCTCACAATTTTTTCGAGAAATTTATTCAACTGACTTGTCGAGATTCGCTGATAACTTCTCGCTTCAACTTGCATAATAAGTTCCAATAATTTTTTGATTCGTTGTCCTGTCAATGCTGAAAGAAAAATAATTGGCGCGTTCCCAAGAAAATCCATCTCTTCTCTGATATTCAGGACAAATTTTCCTGTTGTCGAATTATCCTTCTCAACCAAATCCCATTTGTTCACAACAAGAATTATCTCTTTATGCTTTCTTGACGCATATTCTGCAATTCGCTTATCTTGCGATGTAACCGTCTCTTGCGCGTCAAGCAACAATAAAACAATGTCCGATGATTCGATACTCTGAATGCTTCGGATATTGCTGAAATATTCAATTCCATATTTGACACTACTTTTTTTTCGCAATCCAGCAGTATCGATAAGCGTCATCAAATTGCCGTTATAATTGAAATTAAGATGGATAGAATCGCGAGTTGTGCCTGGCATTTCCGTCACAATAACTGCATCCTGCCCGATAATTTTGTTCACGAGCGAAGATTTTCCTACATTAGGTTTGCCGACAACCGCAATTTTTATCGATTCTTCATCAGAAAAATCTTCTTCAAAATGTGGAAATGTTTTAATAAGTTTGTCGAGAAAATCTCCAAAATTTCTTCCCGAAATTGCTGAAATTCCAATCGGCTCGCCAAGTCCAAGCTGCATAAATTCATACAAAAGTGGCTCATCAATCTGATGATCAATTTTATTTACAACCGTTACGATTCGAGTAGAAATTGGATATAATTTTTTTGTAATATGTTCGTCAAGAGCGGTAATTCCTGTTTTGCAATCGAGCACAAATACGATGATATCCGCTTCATTGATTGCAAGTTCCGCTTGAAGGAGAATAGATTTTTCCATCTTATCATTAGAAAAAGGAACCATTCCGCCAGTATCGACAGCAAAGAATTTCTGCCCGCTCCATTCAGCAATCTGATATTTTTTGTCGCGAGTAACACCCGATTCTTTATCAACAATCGCAAGTTTTTTCTTCACCATCCGATTGAAGATGGTAGATTTTCCTACATTTGGTCTGCCGATAATTGCTACTATTGGAATTTGCATTTGATTGAAAAATTCGTTTTTGAAGGTTTTTATTGTCAAATTATTTTTTTCTTGACAAGGAAAAATTTAAAGAATCTTTTCAGTACAAAATTTTTGCGGAATGAAATGAGAGAAAAATTGAAACTTATAATTATACCGAAAGGAAGATAATGACATAACTATTTTAGAATAAATTTTTGCATCTTTTTATTTGTTTTTCTTCACAAATCGCCAATTTTAAGAACACCAGAACGGGTAAGAAGGATGCGTCCTTTTTTGTTTTTATGGAAAGTACGGAGAAAAAAAGAAAGAGAGGGTGAAATGGAAACAAAACGATGCCATTCGTCGTAAGATTTTCAATTCAAATTTAGTTTAAGAAAAGTGTCATTCCCAATTCAATTGGGAATCCAATAGATTCCCGCTTTCGCGAGAATAACAAAAGAAAAAAATAAAAAAAATAGGAGCAAAAATGAAAAGAATAATTATGTTAGTTTTAATTGTGGTATTTTCGCAATTATTATTTGCACAATATGTTATGGAATGGCAATCACCGTATGGTTACAGCCTTGCTGCTGATGATGATAATTTCCCAAGAGATCTTACTATGTATGGAGAGGCGATAGTAGTAGCAGATGAGGATGAGACAAGTGGAATTAATTCATATTATGTTTATGATATTGATACATTTGAATTAATATGGTCTTATCAAACAATAATGTGGTTTTTGAGTTTTGCTTATATTACAGACAATGATCTGCCTGAAGTAATTTTTTATCATGAGGAAGAAAATGGAGTAGTATATCCAACTACGGTAGCAATTGTGAGTATGACAACAAGTGAAGAGGTTATTATTGTTGATCAAGAAGAGGGCGTATATCCTATTCCATTTATTTCTGGCTTTGCCCATGACAAGCTAATATTGCAATATTACGCTCCCGATGATGACAGAAGAGAACCTTTATACGTCGAAGTTTGGGGCGATGGGTCAAGTTCAACAACGAATAATGTTGTTCCTAATATTGGTGCAAATTTAAGGCAAAACTTTCCAAATCCTTTTAATCCCTCAACTACAATTAATTACAGCTTGAAAAAATCTGGAAATGTTGAGCTGAGTATATATAATGTAAAAGGGCAATTGGTTGATACGATTGTAAATGAATATCAGAATATAGATGATTATTCAATTGTTTGGAATTCCTCAAAAATCAGTTCGGGAATGTATTTTTATCAGATTTCAATAGATGGAAATCAAACTGAAGCTAAAAAGGCAATTTGTATAAAATAGAATTTTTCTACAAATAAACTACGGCTCGCTATTGCGAGCTGTAGTTTCTAATTCCAAAATTGTATTTTGGAATCAAAAGTTAACAAAATATGTGTTCAAAATTTAGAAAACAACTATTGCTTAAGATCTCTCAAAACCCTCAAATTCTCAATATCCATATTCTTTTCATCATCACCTTTTGGTGTCTCCAGCACCATCGGAATCTCAGAAAATCGTTTATCATTCATCAAACAGCGGAATGCTTCAATTCCAATCTCACCTTCGCCAATATGCTGATGTCTGTCCTTTCTTGAGCCGAGAGGATGTTTGGAATCATTCAGATGAAAAACTTTGAGATTTTCCAGCCCGATAATTCTGTCAAATTCATCAATAGTTTTTTCATAAGCATTCGCAGTTGAAATATTATATCCAGCATTGAAAATATGGCAGGTATCAAGGCATACCCCAAATTTTTCTCTTCTCTCAACTCTATCTAAAATATACTTCAAATGTTCGAATTTATATCCCAAATTCGTTCCTTGTCCAGCAGTAGTTTCCAACAAAATTATCACTTTACATTTTGGAATTTCTTTCAAAATAAGATTGAAATTTTCTGCAATTTTTCCCAATCCCCACTCTTCACCTTGCCCAAGATGCGAGCCAGGATGCATCACAAGATAGGGAAGATGAAGCTGGTCGCATCTTAATATTTCATCCTTAAATGCCGAAATCGATTTCTTCTCAACTTCAGTTTTCGGACTACACAAATTTATCAGATACGCATCGTGAGCAAAAACAGAAAATGGCGAATATTCATTTTGCAAACGATGAAATTTTTCGAGCTCTTCACTCGAATACGATTTTGAAAACCATTGATTACTATTTTTTGTGAAAATTTGGATTGAGTTTGCACTAATTTTCTTTGCTCTTTCGAAAATATTGGAAACTCCTCCTGCGATTGAAATGTGCGCTCCTAAATTCATTCTTTCTTCCTCAAATAGTTTTTAACACAATTTTTGCACTCGTGCTGACCACAAAATTGATAATACAGTTGCATCATTCCTTGTTGTGCACAGAGATTTATTTTTGGGGAGCTTGTTATTTTTTTAAATCGAGCCGAGATATATTTTGTGATATAGTTTTTAGATAATTTTGGTAAAGAGAGATAAATTTCCTGAATAAATTTTTTCAGATTTTGATAATTTAATGTTTCGGCATAAATATAACATACGGGCAGGACGATGTTTACAAAAATATCATCACATCGTGATTTTCCAATTTTATATTTAGAACCTGAATTTTGATTTAATAATTCATAGAATTTATTTTGAATTGTTTTCGGTTTTATTTTTGCTTTTTCAGAAATGCTAAATATCGCAATAACCTGATTGATAATACTTTTTTCCAAAGTTGAAAACAGCAATCTTGAAATCTGCCACATTCGACAAATTGGATGATTTTGTGGTCGCAAACGAAAAAAATTCCAATCAGATTTTTGAATCACATTTTCACCCGTTTCTGCAAGAATTTTAGATTGTTTTGAATTGATATAATTGACTAATTTCTCATCGATAAAATCAAAGTGAAAATCTTCAATATTCAGACCACTTTCAAATGCTAAAATTGCAAATATATCTTTATGATTTTTACAAAGATTTGAAAGTCCTTGAATCTTCTGAAATGTAATATTTTTCGCAAGTTTGAGGAATGTCTCTTTATTTTTTGAATAACCAAACGCTTCAAAAATTCCTTCATATAAAATTTGATTGAAATCGGAATTAACAAGTTCGGCTGAGAAACGAGTGCATTTTCGCTGAAACCGTTTTCTGCCTAATTTTTTCAAGATATTTACGATTTCATTTTCAGTTAGATTTGATTCAGAAAGCAGACAAGAAATACTATTAGTTTGAAGTTTATCAAAAGGTTTTTCGCCATATTTTTGCCAAAGTTTTTCAATATTTTCATCTAAATTATTTTCCAAAGTTAGAATAGGAATTTTTTTTCCTGACTCTGAAATTGTGAACTTGGCATTATGCTCATTTTGGAAAACAATATGCAGAATGACATCGTTAAAATTCGGATTTTCATTGTGATTATGATTTCGCCAATCATATTCTGTGCGATGAATTTCAATATCGCCCTGAAATTTTTCAGAATTCAAAAGGATAATTGCATTGCGAAAATCTGGTCCTGCCGCTGTATTCCACTTTCCTTGATAGAGAATTTTTAATTTCTGACCATCACAAGTTTGCAATTTTTTTTTGAGATGCTGTTCATCCCAAATGTGATACAAAAAACTTTCCGCGATTTTATCTTTCATTTTATTAGTTCAGCTATTCATCAAGTTTAATTTATTTTATTTTTTGTCAAATTTTTAATGGATTTATTCTAAAAAGATATTTCCAACGGAATACACAAAAACATATAATTAAGATTAAATTTTAATATTTCTTGACAAAATTATCAATTCGAAAAAATTATTTACATAAATAAAATTTTTGGGAGGCGCGATGAAAAATGACAAGAGAAGCGACCCAAGATATTGGGAAAAATCAATACGATTATTTTTAAAAGAAGGTAATTCGAAAGAGAAAATCGAAGTTGACAATTTAAGTTATTCCGGCGTCGGATTTACATTTCCAGTGAAAAGAAGAATTTTTAAAATAGGGGAGAGAATTAATCTGCTTCTTCAGGTTGGGAATGAGACGACAATTTTTTCTACAACAATTAAATGGGTTTCCGAGAGTGCCAAAAAAGTGAAAAATTATGAAGTGCTAAAATATGGAGTCAAAAATAATTTGGCCACTTACACGAATCTAAATTTATGGAAAGATTATACCACTTTTCTTATGTTAAAAAATCGATTTTCTGA
>JACNJR010000055.1 GCA_014382495.1 Candidatus Cloacimonadota bacterium
GTTAATTCTATAAAAATTAGGAGAAAAATAATGAAAAGAACAAATTTAGGAAGAAATGTTATTCTTTTTCTCGCGGTTTTTGTACTGTACACTTCACTAATTTTTGCTCAAGAAGCCGATCCGTTTGCGCTTATTCTTAGCGTAAAGGGCGAAGTAATTTTGAATCATAACCAAAAATTGATTTCGGCAGAATCTGGCACTCTGATTTTCTCTGGAGATATTCTGACGACGAAAGATAATTCGCTTGCGGTGATTCGTTTTTCCGATAACGGCGCCATCACAAAGCTATTTTCAAATGGCACCTTGACCGTTAATTTGGAGAAGAAAGATGATGGGTTGGTCAAAAAATTAAAATTCGGTGTTGGTGATTTGTGGTCAAATGTGAAAGATGAATTTGGTTCATATTCTGTTGAAACTCCAACTTCTGTCGCAGCAATCAAGGGAACAAAATTTTTGACTTCTGTCGAGGCGGAAACTGGCTATTCAACGATTTATGTTTATGCTGGTTCGATAGAATTTCGAAATGAATTCGGCGTAATTGATATTCCTGCTGGAAATCGCGGTTTCTCCAGCGGGCTGGTCGTTCCGACTTCTGAGCCATCAGATTTCAATGAAGTTCCTCAAAAAATCCAAAAAGAGATTAAAGCACCGATTGAAATTCCTGTTGAACAAGAGAAAATTAAATCAGAAAAAAAAGAGAAAATTGAAAAGAGCGAAACTCAAACCGAGACCCAAGAAATTCAGACAGCGTCTGCAGAAACTATTCCAAAGAGCAGCGGTGAAAAATCTGGTTCTCTCTTTCCATTTCCAATGACTGGCGGAATCGGCTCTGTCACAATTGATAATCTGGTTTATTCTCAAATTAGATTGATGCCAGAATTCAGAATTTGGAAATTCGGAATTGGTTTAGATTTGGAATTTTTAATTGATGGCGATGGAAAATTGAGAAAAGAAGATTGGCAACATTTTGATGATTATTTGAATAAATTTTTGTATCTCCAATTTGCACAAAAAAGTGACCCTTTTTATTTCCGTCTTGGCGGATTTCCAAAGGTGAAATTTGGGCAAGGTCTGATTATGCGCGATTACACAAATATGCTGAATTATCCTTCACATAAGCAATTTGGCGTTGAAATCGCAGCGAAATCAAGATTCTTCAATCTTGATAGATATGATTTTGGGTTCGACATTTTCTGCCCAAATGTTTACGATTTGGACATTTTTGCCGGCCGTATTGAAGCAAAACCGTTTAAAAATTTCAATATTCCATTTGTGAAAAATATTAAAATTGGACTCACTGGTGCAGCAGATTTTAATCAACTTGGCGCTTATGAAGACAATCTTGATAATTATACAATTGCCGACAGTTCAAGCGTTTCGATAATAGGTCTGGATTATTCGCTACCGGTTCTTACAACGAAACTTTTTTCGCTTCGACATTATGGCGAAGGTGCTCAAATTACCGATTACGGAAATGGCGTAATTTTTCCAGGTTTTGGTGCACATTTCCTGATTTTCGATATGAATTTGGAATACAGATTTTTTGATAAAGAGTTTGAGCCAAATTATTTTTCATATCTGTATGATGCGGAAAGAGCATATTTGCGTGTAGATACTCTTTATACTAAAAAAGAAAGTTTGGAAGATATCACTGCCACATCACAAGGTTGGCGCGGAGCATTGACCTCAAATATTGGGAATATTTTTGATTTATCTGTCGCATACGAAGATATGAAGGGGAGCGAACTTGGCAAATCAATCTACGCACAATTGGATTTGAAAAAGACATTTATTCCAAAATTATCACACGCATCGGCGCGATATTCACAAACAAACGTTGAGGATTTCAGGATTTGGAAAAGCCCAACTGCTTCTCTTGAAGCACAAGTTGGATATTTCATTTCTCCCGGCTCATTGCTAATTATCAACTATAAAGAGCGTTATGAAGAAATTGAAGACGACGAACTTGAAACTATTACTTCTTACTCATTTGGTGTGCAATTTGAATTTTAGTATCCAGAGAATCTAAAAATCTTAAGATAAATGAGACGATTTTTTTTCACGATTCCTCTTCTGTTCTTCGTTCTAACCAATCTCTGGTCAGAGAATTATTCGCAAATTGAACAAATTACCGAAGATAATATTCTGTTGAGATTTCATTTTGACGATATTAATTTTCCCGAGAAAAATATTGATGGAATTTCTTATACTGAAATAGAGTTTCCTTCGCTCGATTTTCTCACTATTTCAGAAAGTGGAAATCCGCAATTGCCTTTTTTGGCGGAAACTGTCGGACTGCCGCCAGGTGGAGATTTGTCCGCCTCTGTCGTATCAAGTTCGTATGAAATTTTCACCAACAAATACATTCTTTGCAATCCTACTTATCTTGATGAGAGCGAAAATTTCAAAAAAATTTACTCAGAATCTTCGGAAATTTACGAAAAGAATTCATATTTTCCACAAAAAATTATCGAAGCAGAAATTGGTGGATATGTTGGGGACCGACTTTTGGGTTCGGTCAGAATTTTTCCAGTTCAATTTAATCCAATTCAAAAAAAAGTAAAAATCTATACAGAACTTCTGATAAAAATTCATATTTCGGGAAATAAAAAAGCAGATTTCCCGCGAGGATGTGAAAATTTTCTCGATAATGTTGCTGACGACATAATTATTAACAATCAATTTTCTAAAAGTTGGCGAAAGGAAAGGATTTCTACATCTTCCAGAAAATCGCGTGTAGATGAAAATATCATCAATAAATTCAAACTAACTATCGACAAAAAAGGTATTTACAAAATCACTCACGCTTTTTTAAAAGATTCGTTAGCTTTCTGGCAAGATTCGCTTGGGATTGATTATCAGATTGATTTTGATATTGACTCAATGGATCCGCGATATCTCGAACTTACAAATCGCGAAAATCCTGTCCCAATATACTTTTATGGCGAAGGTGATGGCTCGTTTGATGATGATGATTATTTCGAATTTTATGCTGATATAAATCACGGCGATGATTGTTTTTATGACGATTATTCGCAAGAAAATTGTTATTGGCTCGAATATAACGAAGGTTCATTTGGCTCGCGAATGGCAGTTGAGGACGGTGGTTTTTATGAGTCAAGTGTCTATAATCCATACTATTTTGATGTGACTTTACATTTTGAAAATCAAAACTTGTATAAAAAATTGAGCCAGGTTGAACCTGTCAGAGAAGATCGGTGGTTTTGGTCTGAAATTATCGCTCCAAATTTGAAAAATTACTCGTTCGTTCTACACAATCCGATGCCAACTCAAACTCGAGTTGCAACAATTCGGGTTGCCCTCTTTGGCGAATCCTATGATAATTCGCAGCATAATGCAATAGTTTGGGCAAATGATGAACAGGTCGGATCTGCTGAATGGTTTAATCAGACCGCGCAAATGATTTCTGGAACGATTCCAAACGATGCGCTGGAAGATGGAGAAAATAATATCTTCCTTGATTTGCCAAATTCTGATGAAAAATTAGATAAAATTCTTTTTGACTATTTCGATATCACTTTCTGGAAAAAATATGTATGTACAAATGATTTGTTGGAATTCAAAAAACCATCTTATTATGGCGCTGGTTTTTTCAATTTCGAGCTGAAAGAATTTCAAACTCCTGATATTGATGTTTACAAAATTGGAGTAAGTAAATTCGAAAATCTACGAATCGAACTTTCGCCGGATGAAACATCATACAGCGTCTCGCTTCAAGACGAAATTTTTGCCGATACAATTAGATATATTGCGTTAAGTGATGCGCAAAAATTGATGCCTTCAAAGATTTGTCCCGACATTCCGAGCAATCTGAAAAGTAGTGATAATTTGGCAGATTATATTGTGATTTCGAAAAGAGATTTTCTTGAAGATGATACGGTCAATGAATTCGTCAATCATTGGGATGAATATGGAAACCTCTTCGTGAAGCCGGTTGCACTTCAAGATATTTTTGATGAGTTTAATTTTGGAATTCGCTCCGCAAAAGCGATAAAAGATTTTTTGAAATTTGCTTACAATAATTGGCGGGAACCGGTTTTACAATATGTTTTATTTCTGGGCGATGGCTGTTCTGATGAAAGAGATTCATCGCCTAAAAAAAAATATAACATCGTGCCAACCTGGCAAAGTTGGGCATTTGAAATCGGCGCAACTGTCGATGACAATTGGTTTGTTTGTATTGTTGGTGACGATGAGCTTCCCGATTTGTCAATTGGGCGACTTCCGATTTGGGAGAAAAGTCAAATTGCCGATGTCTTGCAGAAAACAATTCAATATAATTCCAATCAAAATTTTGACCGTTTTTGGCGAAATCATTGTTTGCTGATTGCTGGCGGTGGCGATGTATTTTCTGACTACAATGAAGATTTGAAAAATCGATATATCTCAAACCACTATCGCGTTTCAAGAATTTATCCAAACCTTGGCAATGCTGATCCCTATTGGGGCGGAACAGAGGAATTGAAAGATTATATCGGTGATGACGGAACGGCTCTTATTCAATTTATCGGGCATGGTGGCGGCGGTATTTGGTCAGATTTAAATTTGTTAAATTTGGCTGACATTTCCACTCTTCGCCCAAATGATAATTGTCCAATTGTGATTAGCTTAGCTTGTTTCACATCGAATTTCGAATCTCCGCAATGTAAATCTCTTGCAGAAGCATTCCTCATTGAGCCAGAAAGAGGAGCTATCGGATTTTTTGGTGGAGCAGGAAAAAGTCATACAAATGCTGTTGATGAATATTCTGCCTATCTTTTTAAAAATCTTTTTGACCGACAAATGCGTACTTTTTCGAAGATAATCTCTCTCGCAAAAATTGAATATTCCCTTGAATATAGTTGGGGTGCTAACAGCAAAGCTTTTACACGCTCATCAAATTATCTTGGCGATCCAGCAATAGATATTGTCTTTCCCAAAAATGAAATTGATCTTGAAATGGAGAGTTATGAATTTGTGCTCGGCGATACAGTTCATTTTACTGTTCCAGAAAATTATGCTAATGTTGAATTGGGCTATTATGTAACTGATGAAAATGATTTAACTGAAGATTTGGAACAAGTTGAAGTACGCGATATAATCGAAACATCTTATTCTGAAAACGGATTTGACCATCCTATCGATACAACCCAAATTGATACTGTGTTTCAAAAAATTATTCGCTTGTATGCTTACGATACAAGCACGAAAAAGGATTATATCGGTTCTGCTATTTTTACTGTAGGAAAATCTGCAATTTTTGACATCATAACAATTCCCGAAATTCCAACTCTTGGAGATTCTGTAAAAATATCTGCAAAAGTATATGACAAAGATGGAATTGATTCGGTAAGATGTGTGTGGTGGTTGGTTCCTTTTCTGAAAAATAGAATTCAAATGACATCCTCAGAAGATGATTCTTCAACTTTCTTTACAGAATTTTCAATTGATGCTTATAATCACGAAGCAACCATTTATTTCCAAATCGAAGTGGTTGATAACAGCACAAATTTAATCAGTTCTGAAGAGATGAAATATCAACTAAAAGGTGCTGACCTCGAAATGCAAGAATTTGAATTTGCTATAAATGATTCTTTGCCAGGATTTCAATTTAGAATCAAGAATATTGGCGAAATTGCTTCGGGTTCTTTTCGCGTTGATGTCAAAAAAAATGACATTGTAATTAGTTCGATTTTAATAAATGGTCTTCAGAATCAGGAATATATCGATACTTTTTTTGTGCATTTGTTTGAGCCGGGAGAAATTACTTTGACCGTTTTCGCAAATCCAGACACATCATTTTTAGAATTGAATTATGGAAATAATGCCATTTCTGACACCTTTTCCCTTAACTATTTTCAAATCGATCCAGAAACCTCTTCGTCGCATTATAGCTTGGACTCTAATCTTGTGGTCACATTTCCACAATATGTTGTCGCCGATTCCAACTATTTCTATATCAATAATGTCGAAGTTGATAACGCTGAAATTCAGCCGGATATCGAAGAAATTTCACTAAAAAATGACGAATTTTGTAGTTATGAAATCGGCGTTTTCGACTCTACAAAATTAGATCCGAATGGAAATTTGAATAAAGATATTTCTCTGAAATTTCTTTATTCAAAGACAGATACGCTTGTTCAAGAATCTGAAAGTGAAAGAAATTTCAAAATTTATCGATATGATCCGGAATATAAATTTTGGTTTTTGCAAGGTGGTTATATTTGCACCGATGGAGATTCAGTTGTGTTCGATGTCAGCAAACCAGGCATCTATTCTCTCTTTCAAAACAACGATGAAGTTAATCCCGAAATCGATGTAACCGTCGAGGAACAGGAATTTACAAATGGAGGATATGCCGATGATAAAGCAATCTTCTCGTTTATTTTTCAGGATGATAATGGAATAAATCCTGAAAAAATAACGCTCATCTTGGATGGCGACACGATTTTGACTTCTGGCTATTCAATATCTACACAAAATCTTCATTCTGTTCCTGCAAAATATCAGATTGCTGTCGATGTCGGAAGTCATAATTTTTGGGTGTCGGTTACAGATGTTAACGGTAATTTTCAGGAATATTCAATATCTTTTGAAGTGTTAAAGGATTTTAAAATTATCAATATCGGCAATTATCCCAATCCGGTTATTTCATCTACAATCGACCCCAATAATTCGGAAAACACGCGATTTATATACACTTTAACCGATAATGCCGACGAAGTTACAATCAAAATTTATACCGTTTCTGGAAGATTGGTAAACCAATTTTCCGATCTTCGAACTTCTGTCGGCTATCACGAATATCCGCGAGCGGTAAAGGGTTGGGCTTGCACAGATTTTGATGGAAGAAAACTCGCAAATGGCGTCTATTTCTGGAAAATTATTGCAACAAAAGGAAATAAGACAATTGAAAAAATCAATAAAATGGCTATTTTGAGATGAAGAAATTTCTCATTCTCATCGTTATTTTACTTCCACAAATTTTATTTGCTGGAAGATATGCTGGCGATTTTATGATGATTGGTTGCGGTGTGCGGCCGCTCGGAATGGGCGGAACTTTTGCCGCTATCGCCGATGACGGAAGTGCAATTTTCTGGAACGCATCTGGACTCTCCCAAATCAGAAAAGCAGAAGTTGAAACGATGAGAGCATTTTTATACAAAAATTTAGCTACTTATGATTTTATGTCTGTCTGCATTCCGCTACCAGCGAAGACGACCATCGGCTTTAGTATGACAAGATTGAATGTGGATAACATACCATTTTATGATGAAAAATGGCTCGTCGGAACCAATGTTGATGAACGTTCTGCAGATGTTGAACAGCAGCTAACAGGAAATCCGGATGGAACATTTTCCAGCTCTGATTTGTTAGTTGAATTTGCTTTTTCAAAAAATATTTTTCAGGAGATCAATCTCGGCTGGATTCTTTTTCACTTGCCAATTGATTACTACTTTGGTGGAACTTTCAAATATATCAAAAGAGATCTTTACGAAAATTCTGGAACTGGAATGGGCTTCGATATTTCATTTATGATAAAAAGTGATTTCGCATTACTCACGGATATCGATTGGCTTGGCTCAATCAAATATGCGATAAATTTGCAAGATGTTGCTGGAACAGAAATTACCTGGGACACCTCGTCCAAACACCGCGATATGATTATCACAAATCCAAAATTTGGTTTGGCGGTTATTCAACCTCTCGATTTTATCAAATCTGAACTAATACTCGCTTATGATTGGGATAATATGTATAAATATACTAAGCATTTTGGCGCGGAATTTAATTATGATAATTTTCTTTTCTTGCGCTCTGGAATCTTCGATAAAGATTTTTCGGCTGGAATTGGAATTAAATATAAATCGTATGGACTTGACTACGCATTTATTACAAATAATTTAGGAAATTCTCATCGTGTTGGTTTAACTTTTCAATTCTAATTTTTCTGCTTACTCATTTCGCGGTAAATATAAGCGGAAACACAATGTCGCTCAAACAACAGGGTAGCCACACGGCAAGAAATAAAAACAGAAAAATTATTGGAATAATCGAAATGTTTATCGTATGTCCAACCGCCATAAAAATATGAAAAAGTGATGCCCAAGTACTTATCAAAATATGTCCAAAATGAGGAATTTTCGTTCTCGTCCAATTAAACCCAATAAAAATTCCGAGAATTGCCGAAACTGCGGTTGGTATTGGCTTTGCAATGATTCCTAAATGGATTCCACGATTCGGAAGTTTAAGTATAATCTCACCTAAAAATGGAATCACGCAATCGCTTAGTGTGGCAATTCCAATTGCTCCAAAACCGCCAATGAGAACTGCTTTCCAAATTTTACATTTCGGTTTATGCAATTTGTAAATTGCTGTTGTGGCTATCGCACTTAGCATAATATGAAGTGGATGTAAAATATAAAAAATATTAGAAGAGATTTCAACGACTGCAAAAAATACATTTGCAAGGATTATTCCAACAAGAATTAAAATTCCAGTTGCTGCACCAATCGCTGTAAATGGTGCATGCCGCCTGAGTTCTTTTAGAATTTCTTTTAACATTATTTGAAAAAATTTAGCAAAATATCAATGAAATTGTAAACGAAAAAATCAGAGAAATTAATACTGGAATAATTAGTGTTCTGAAAAAACTTTTTAGATTAGAGCCGAAAAATTCAAGTGAAACTGAAACACAAGGATGAATTGGAGAAATCACATAACCGATAAAAATCGAAAAAAATATTACCGCAAAAGTGGGATAAGAAATTATTTCTGGTCCATATTTTGAATAATAAATTGGTAAAATTATTGCAAACGGCATCTGAACTCGCCCAGTTACAAATCCCAAAAATGCTGCTATTCCAACAATTAGAAAACTTTTTGAAAAAATAATTGGCGCTATTATTTCCGATATCTTCGATGTTTCGAAGATATTATAAAAAAAATACATTCCGATAATAATCAGAAAAAATTTCCACGGTTTCATTTTTTTACTAATATCCAAAATTTTCATCGCATTGAGTTTTCCAAAAATAAATGCGAGAATCAAACTTCCGAAAACCGCGATTACAAGCGGAATTTCCTTGTCTGCCACAGAAAAATGAGTTATTTCCATCAAAGTTATATGTACAATTGGCGCAAAAAATATGATGAAAATTGGGATTAAAAATTTTCGTTGTTCTATTTTTTTATTTGTCTGAAGATGTCCTTTTATTCCTTTTAGCAGAAAAAAATATGCCAGCAGAATCATCAAAAGAAATGCAGGAATGAGATACAACATCGCCTTGTAAAGATTCAAATTCGCAAGTTTGCTCGTAATCAAAATCGCGCCAAGCGGATAGATTAAAATAAGAGTATGCCTGAGCCAGACATTGATTGCAGAATATTTTTCTTTGGGAATATCCGAACCAGCTTTTGCAATCATCGGTGCTGATAGAAGCGCTCCGCCGGGCATTGGAAGCATTCCAAAAAACGCTGGGGCAAAAGCCAAAAATGCTTTTCGGCTCAATTTTAGATTTTTCACAAGGTCGTCCATAAGTCCAGATATTTCCAATGCGCCGCCTATCAACGGAATTAAGCCAACAGCAACTGAAAGCAGCAAAATTGGCGGGTCAAAAATCGTATTTCTGAATTGTAAAAATATCTCTGTGAACTTTAGATTAAATATTCCCAAAACAAGTGCTCCGCAGAAAAAACCAAACCAGATACTTTTCCGCGCAACGACTATCATTACAATTAAAGCCAAAAGAAATCCGAGCCAATTTATAAAATTCATATCCTAAAATTTTTACTCTTTCGTTTTGAAAAAGGTTCCTCTTTTCAAATTTTTAACTTCTATTTCTTGCTTTTTTTGAAGTCGCTTTAAATATTTGCTAACTTCATTTATATGAATCCCGAGCGATTCGGACAAATCCTTTTTTGTGCACGGTCTTCGCCTAATTGTTTCCAAAATTTTTGACTCAATATCACTTCCAAAATCTGTTTTTAATTTCTTTGAATCATATTCTGAAATAATTTCAACAGAACAATTTTTGAAATTTGAAATAATTTCTCTCCTCTTTTTTTGGCTTAGCGACTTAACCCAATTTTCAGTTCCTGGCCTGTCCAAAGAATTAAATTGAATTTTATCAGGATTTATTTTATCGACGGCAGCTTTTAGCAATTTAAGCTCTTTTTCATAATCATTAATTTCTGGAACGATAAATATCTCCAGCCAAATTTCTCCATTAAATTCATTTCTAAAATCTGTCAATCCTTGAACAATTTTCTCGATTTTCAAATTTGTATCAGGTCGATTTATTTTTTGGAAAACTTTTTCTGAAATTGCATCAAGTGATGGCATTACCAAATCGGCTCTCAAAATTGCTTGCCTTACTTTTTCTTCAGAAAGCAGCGAGCCATTTGTTAAAATTGTTACCTTATATTTCGGGAAATCCGCTTTGAGAAAATCAATTATTTGCCCGATTTCAGAATTCAAAGTTGGCTCTCCAGAACCAGAAAATGTAATATAATCTAATTTCGGTTTTTGTTTAAGAAAATCTTTTAGCTCGTAAATTATTTTTTTTGAAGAGATGTATTCTTCTCTTTTTATTGTTAAATGTGTCGTTGCTCCGCATTCGCAATATACGCAATTGTAGCTGCAAGTTTTGAATGGAATAAGGTCTATTCCGAGTGAAATTCCCAACCTTCTTGAAGGAACTGGTCCAAATAAATATCTATATTTCATTAAAATTTCAAACTCTTGTTTTTCTATTTTTATTCTAAATTTTAAATCGAATTAAAGGGTGTGCACCTTTTAATCGAGATTCTATTCTGGGCGTCAAATATGTAGTTAACTAAAGCCAAGTTGACTAACGGCACATCAGAAAAACTGTTTATTGCTGCTACCTTCCGGTTCTGACAAGGTTCACGGCTTCCAATTGCGTTAGGCTTAACTTTTTCAGACGAAGGCGAACTTCGCACAACATCACTTTCATAAAATCTGTCCAGCCATCAAATTCCTCAAAAAAGGAATTCAGCCCTGCTATAGCGGATTGCAGGAAGAGGACACCGCTAGCTTCCCGCTTAGCACACCCTATTTTTCGTTTATCTGATTTTTCTCTTTCTTCTTAATCAAAAGTTGTTCACAAATCGAAAGTATATTATATGAAAACCAATAAAGAACCAATCCCGCTGGAAGTGAGCGGAAAATAAAAACTAAAAATATTGGCATTCCATACATCATAAATTTTTGTGATTTCATCTGAGCTAATTGTTTTTCGTCCATATCAACTGTAGGTTTCGGCGCCATTAATTTTTGCTGTAAAAACATCGTAATTCCCATTACAATCGGCAAAATTGAATATGGATCTGGAACTGATAAATCTTTTATCCACAAAATAAATTTGGCGTGTCGTAGCGCAATTGAGGACTGCAAAACCGGATAAAGTGCAAAAAATACTGGCATCTGTATGAGAAGCGGCAGACATCCGCCGAGCGGACTTACGCCGTGTTCTTTGTATAACGCCATTACTTCTTGCTGTGACTTTTGGGGATTATTCTTATATTTCTTTTGTAGCGCTTTGACTTTTGGCTGAATCTCTTGCATCTTTTTCGTGGATCTTGTCCCTTTGTGTGTAAGCGGATAAAATACTACTTTCAGCATTATACTCATAATTATAATTGAAATTCCAAAATTCGGAAAAAGCGAATACAAAAATTTCAATAGCCCCAAAACCAACTTACTAATCGGTCTTGTGATAGATGGTAAAATCCCAAAATCAAATGCATTCTCAATTCCAATATTATATTCTTTCAATTTATCATAATTGACAGGTCCGAGATAGAAATCAAATTTATGATCAAATTGCGTTCTTGATACTTCGATTGTCAGGTTTTGTTTGAGCGAATTTTCATCTGCGTACGCAGAAATTTTATTTAATTCAACTCTATCTTTGGGAATCGCTGCAATCATAAAATATTTTGATTTTACAACTGTCCAATCGAATTTTCCGCGAAGTTCTCGCGTCTCATTAACAATTTTTTTCAGATTGATTTTATCAACTTTGTTGTCCTTTTGAAAAACCGTTTTTATATAATTTTTAAATCGCTTATCGTCTTTTTCGTCAAAACAAATGCCAGAATCCATCCCTAAATTATAAGAATCAATTTTTCCCAATTCTTTAACTATCAAATCCATCGAAAGATTGTAATCATCTTTCAATTTATATTTTTTTTGGACAATCTTTTTCCCATCTTTTTCAAGATAAAACTCAAGCTCGTTGCCATAAAGATTATATTCCAAATTGTGTTTCCCTAAATCTATCTCTTCAGAATCCGTAAAAAGTTGAATATTGAAAAGTCCATTTTCAGACAAAAGGAGCTCGACTGGAATTTTATTTTCTTGGCTCTTCATAATATTTTTTAGATAAACTTGCCTGATATTTCCGCCACGATTTGTGAACACAATTTTTACATTTCTATTTTCCAAAATGATGTTATTTTCGATCTCATTTTCTTCAATTTCTTCTTCCTCTTCAATTTCATTTTGAATTTTTTGAAATCTCTCTTCTGTTTTTTCTTCAGTTTTAGAATATGTGCTTTTTTCTTGAACATTTTCTGCCGGATGTTTAACAAATTGTTCTTGTTTATTCCAAATAAATTCACTGCTAAAATAATAAACGCCAAAAATCAATATTATCGCAAGTAATGTTTTTTTATCCATAATTTTCTTTCTTAATTTAGTGGATCGTTTCCGCCTTTACAAAATGGATTACATCGCAAAATTCTATAAACGGAAAGGTAAAATCCTTTGAAAATTCCATATTTTTTGAATGCTCGTTTCGAATAATTTGAACAAGATGGAACAAATCTGCAAGATTTCGGAAACATTGGCGAAATTAAATTCTGATAAATTTTAATAATTCCAATAAAAAATTTACAAATTCTCTTCTCTAAATTTTTCAATAACATCTTTAATATCTTGCCAAATTTTTTCTCGACCATAATCGATAATTCCAAATTTTGTGATGATAAGATAGTTGAAATTTTTTAGAATTGAACTTTCCGATTTTCGAAAATATTCTTTTATCCATCTTCGTATTTTATTCCTTTTTATCGCATTACCGATTTTTTTGGAAGTGATAACCGTCATCCCAAAATCTTGGTTTTCGTATTCTTCGCATTTTGTCACAACCAAATCAAAAAATCTTTTTCTGTATCTTTTTCCATTTTTTTTTAATTCGTTAAAATGGAAAATTTTTTTTATACTTTTCACATTTAGAAAATGAAATCATACAGATATTTTCTTTCTTCTTTTCGCTCTTCTTCGATTAAATATTGCTCTTCCGTTTTTAGACCGCATTCTTTTTCTGAATCCGTGCTTACTTTTTCTTCGCTTATTGTGTGGCTGATACGTTCTTTTCATAAACAATCCTCTAAAATATTTTTAAAATAAAAATCTTTGACTCGTTTTTTTTCTGTCAAGAATTTTTTTATTGACACATAAATAACAAAGAAATTTTTTGCATAAAAATTTTCATATTATAAATTTTAAGGAATGTGGATAAAAGAGGTTTGTAAATTGTATATTTTTTTCTAACCCTCTTATCTTGTGTGCGTTATGCTAATTATGATTATGTTGATAAGTTTGTGGATAAAAAATTATGTTTCAAATATAACTCGCTTTATATCATTTAATTAGGTGTAAAAATTTTAATAATGAAAGCATTAAATAATTTGTGGAAAAAGATTTTAATCGAGGTAAAATCTCAGGTTGATGAGCAGACATATAAAACCTGGTTTAATAAAACTCATCAATTTAGTTTCGTAAATAATACACTAACTATTAAAACTCAAACGAAATTTTTTGCTGATTGGCTCGATCAACATTACAAAAATATTTTAGAAGAAATTGCATATAATCTCACAGAAAATAAAATAGAAATAAATTTTATTGGTACATCAAACCAGCAAACAAAAAAATCGATTGAAGATAATATCGATTTTACAAAAAAAACAGGACTTAATCCAGAATATACTTTTGCTCGTTTTATTAAAGGGAAAAATAATAGTTTTGCTGCATCGGCTTCTATCGCGGTTGCAGAAAATCCTGGCAAATCTTACAATCCGCTATTTATTTATGGCGGTTATGGTTTGGGCAAAACTCATCTTATCGAATCAATCGGAAATTTTGTTCTGAATAAAAATGGCGGTAAAAAAGTTGCGTATATTTCAGGTGAAGATTTTTTGAATCAAATGGTTTTGTCAATTCAGACGAATACAACACTGAAATTCCGAAAAAAATTTAGAGGATTTGATGTTTTGATTATCGACGATATACATTTTATTTCTGGAAAAGATAGCAGTCAAGATGAATTTTTTAATACATTTAATAAACTTTACAACGCAAAAAAACAGATAGTTCTCGCAAGCGACAGACCTCCAAATAAGATTAAAAATTTGCAAGATAGATTGATTTCTCGTTTTGAATGGGGAATTCTCGCTGAAATAAAAAGACCTGTTTTTGAAACGCGTGTTGCAATAATTAACCAAAAATGCGAAGAAGAAAAGTTGTCCTTGAAACGCGAAGTTATTGATTATATTGCAGAAAATTTTGAAAGTAGTATCCGACAATTGGAAGGCGCTCTTCATAAAATTTTTGCATACGCTTCTTATCAAAAAATTAAAACGGGAGAAGTTAAACTTGAAACCACGAAAGAACTTATTGCCGATTTAATCAATTCTCAAAAATCTCTAATAACTTTGAATTCAATTCAGGAAGAAGTTGCAAAGTATTTCAATCTCGGAAAAAATCAGATAAAAAAGCCGACAAGAAAGAAAGAAATTGCCTTTCCAAGACAAATTGCAATGTACTTATCCACAAAATATTTGAATGATATTTCTCTGCTTGAAATTGCCCATCACTACAACAAAAAAGACCATACAACAATTATTCACGCAAAGAAAACAATTCAAAAAAAGATTGATAACAATCCTACGATAAAAGCAAAAATTGATGAAATATCAGAAAATATTACACAAAATCGATAATCTTAACGAAGAAAAAATTTTCTACACGAAAAATTCTCCTCTAAAATGTTATTCGCACAGTTATCCACAAAAGTTGTTAATTGTTGTGAATAAAAATATTAGCATTCAAAATTTATTAAAAAAAAATAAATTTTGTGGATATTTTGATATTATTCACAAAATTATACACATAAAAAAAGCTGAAAATTATTTGTCAGATTTGAGTTTTTTAATTTTCTCCACAAATTCACTATGTCTATTAATACTACTAATTTTATTATATCCACAAAAATATTATTAGAAAGGAATATATGAAAAAGTACATTCTTTTTATTTCTCTGATTTCAATTATCTTTTATATTTTGTCCTGTTCTCAGAAAAAAAATATTATAGGTTTCGATGAAAATGTTGAAATAATAGCTATAACTATTACAGATTCTATCAATTTTGTTACAACTTATAAAGATAGTATTAAAAACTATAATAATAATACAAAACTGATTGTTGGGAAGTTTAATGATGTTGAAGTTAGAAGTTTGCTAAAATTTGAAAACTTACCAGATACAAGTTGGATTGATACAGTAACTATAAATTCTTGTGAAATAGTAATTCAAAAAGATATATTATTTAATGAAGAAAATTTTAATATAAAAATTTATGAAGTTACAAAAGATTGGAATGAGAATTCTGTTGTTTGGGATAGTTCAAATTTTCTGTATAATGAAGATTTTGATTTTAATGTGTCCCAAGAACAGGATACTATAACTTTTTCAATTGATACAACTTTAGTAAAAGATTGGATAGAATCAGATTCACTTAATTATGGAATTATGCTAAAGTGTGAAAATGTATACAATAACTTTGTAGAATTTTCATCTTCAGAAACAGATAATTCACCTTATTTGAAAATAGTTTATACAGATTCGACTTCGACAAAAATGGATACTATTAATTATAATGTTTCAGAAGATACTTTTATTGGAAATAATTCAAATTCAGATAGTTTAGATTATACTATTGCAAACTTACCGCCAATAGGAACTATTTTTGAATTTAATTTACCAGATAGTTTATGTAAACAAAATTTCCAAATAAATAAAGCAGAAATGATAATCACTTCAGATTTAGTTGAGACATTCTTTATTTCAGAAGCGGAAATAGAAATAACACCTTATTATGTTAGTGATACTGTCAATATTGATTATGAATTCATAAATGATTGCTCAACATATGAGTTTAATTTGGATTCAGACACATTAAAAATAAATATAACTGGAATTATTCAAGGATACACAAATGGAGAATTGGAAAATAATCGTATATTGTTAAAATCAACAACAGAAAATAAAGATTTTTCTTATATAAAATTTGAAGGTGATATAACGCCGGATTTAAGAATAATTTACACAAAGCCAGTTTTGGATTAAAGGAATAAAATATGAAGAAAATATTATGTGGATTTCTGCTAATTTTTATTTTTTCAACTTGTTTTGGAAGTTCGGTCTTCTCTTCAAAAGGATTTGTAGAAGAGAATTATGGATTAGATAATTTCTCAACAGGAATGGGAGAGACGGGTATATGTTCAATATTCAGAAATAATTTTTCAGTTTCAAATCCAGCTCTAATTGGAACTGTAAAGCAATCGAATTTATGCTCAAAATTGATTTTCGGACATAATTATTTTAAGGACTCAGATAGAGAATACAAAGATAAAATTGCATATTTTCCACTTACAAATGTGATTTTACCAATTAGCAAAAACACATTTTTTGGATTTAATTTTTTAGAGAAATATCATTTAGAATTTGAGACGACACAAGATTCTACCAGCGAAATTGGAGATGTGTTATATGAAAAAAAGTTGAATGGCTCAGTAAATCAGTTAGGATTTTCTTTTGGAAAAAGAATCAAAACATTTTTAATTGGCGTAAATTTTAACTACAATTTTGGAAATGATATTACTGAATTTAATATAGATTTCTATGACAGTGATTTAGTTGACCATTTTGAGGAGAATGTAAAAAGATTTGATTGCACCAATTTTTCAATCGGCTTTGCATTTCCTTATTCTAAATTTTCATTTGGCGGATTTTACGAAAGTAAATTAAAAATGAGTTGTAATGAAAATTATTCAATTCAATCTGTTTCTGATACATTTTATGTTTCTGAAATTAAATTTCCAACTCAAATAGGTTTAGGAATTGGATTTCAAATTTCAGATAATTTTTATATGGAGTCAAATTATAGACATTCTTTTTGGAAAGATATAAATTATCCAGAAATGAATGAAAGAGATAGCAGATTTATCTCTTTTGGCTTATCGTATTTTCCAAAAACGAAGTTTCAAATTTCTAATTTCAAATTTCCAATAAGAATTGGTGGATATTACAAACAACTTCCGTTTAAGAACGATGAATATTTTGTGGAAGAGCGGGCAGTAACTTTTGGATTTGACATTCCACTAAAAATAAAAAATAGAGGAAAATTAAGTTTGGCTTTTATTTGGGGAACGCGAGGAAAAATTTCGAAAAATGGCTACGAAGATGAATTTATCAAATTATCAATCGGATTCTCGTCAATAGATAAATGGAGAAATCCAAAAAAATATAAAAAAGATAAAGAAATTCCAAAAATGGACCCAAAATATAGAAAATTTGTTGAATAAATTTAATAAAATGAAAAAAAATTTTGAAATAGAAAAAGCAATCTTGTTGGGTAGAGGAATAAAAAATTATGAAAAATTTCTAAATCCATCTGTCGATAAATTGAATAATCCGCTCTTACTTGCAGATGGAAAGAGAGCAGCTAAAAGAATTTTAGAAGCAATTAAAAATAGAGAAAAAATTTGTATATTTGGTCACGATGATGTTGATGGAATCACGAGCACAGTCATTCTATATCGTTATTTAACTAAACTCGGTTCGGAAAAAATTTCTTATTATATTCCAAATCGAGAGTACGAAAAATATGGAATTCAAAAGCCATTTCTTGATAAGATTTTGAAAGAGAATGTAAAATTAATAATTACAGTTGACAGCGGAATTAATGAGCTTGATGCAATTGACTTTTTGAACAAGCAAAAAATTGATTCAATTATTTTAGACCATCACATTATTTATAAAGAAATTCCAAAGGCATTTGCAGTTGTTAATCCAAAAAGGAAAGATTGTAAATTTCCATTTAATATGCTTGCGGGAGTTGGCGTTGTTTTTAATATTCTTAAAATTATCGAAAAGTTCCAAGAAGAAAATATTGAAAATTTGTATATAATTTTAACTGGACTTGGAACTATTTCTGACAGAATGCCTTTGATTGATGACAATAGAATTTTTTCCAAATATATTTTCGAAAATATTAAGAAATCAGAAAACACTTTCTTAAAATTTTTTATTGATGAAAACAGAAATTTATCAAAACAGAAAAAAATAAAACATCTTATTAAGATATTAACGATGGGAAGAGACGAAAATGGAGTTCATTTTGGAGTGGATATTCTTCTCGAAGAAGAAATTTTGAAAGTTAAAGAAATATATCAAATTCTTCAGAATAGATTGGTGAATAATAATAAGGAAATTGATGAG
>JACNJR010000018.1:0-6301 GCA_014382495.1 Candidatus Cloacimonadota bacterium
GTGTAATGTACGAATCATTTATTGACAACGTCATACTAATTCCGGTTGCAGGTTCGACGCCAACATTTTCCAAAGTAACGGTAAGATAAATTGTCTCACCAAATTCTATAATGCCATCGCCGTCAGCATTTATTGAATAACTGTCTATCGAAATCCACGGACCATCTTGTGGAGCGACTTCTACTTGTGCGATAATTGGTTGATACTGCGGTTTTGTGATAATAATGTCTGCCATACCACCATCGCTAAATGGGATAATGGAAATTTCGGTAGTTCCGTCTGCATCGATGAGTCCAGTTCCGTGAAGGACACCTTCAAATGAAATAGCCACATAAGAACCTGGCTCGGCGGTTACTTCAAAGAAATCTACGCCGATGGGAAGAATGTCCATATAATCGACATCATTTATTTCGCCTTGTGTTTGATAAACCACAAGAGATGGGTCGCCGAGAAGATTGTATGCTTCCCAATAATAATCAGCGCCTATATAACCGGAATAACCCTGATTTTCAGCTTCTGTTACGGCTAAATTGGCAATAAAAATTAAAGCATCTTGCGAGACATAATCTGTAACAAAAGCGGCATCATATTCACCCCAAGTGGTCTCTTCGTAAGATGGTGCGACACCGTTTCCAACGGTAGGAAATGCCCCGACTGACCAATAAACATCTTCGTCCCAATAGGAAGAAGGAGCTGATCCGATGTAGCCGATGGAACCGCCATTTGCTTTGCGAGCCCAAGTTTCACCGAAGCATTCGCCATATCCAAAATCTGCTGCAAGACAGCAGTTGCCAATGGCGAGTGGATATTTACCATTATTTGTGAACGAATTTACCTGCGATTGACTTAAACTCGGATCTGACCAAGATGTCTGACTGCCGTGTGCAGTGTAATTGATGAGCGTAACACCTTCGTTGACCGTATCATAGCAACCGCCGTAACTTGTGAGATATAAATTTACATCGTCAAAACCGTGAGCGGTGTTGTAATAATTATTGGTGCCGTATAAAACGGTTGGTTGCCCATGAGTTGGATTACACGAATAATCCGCACCGGCAATAAGAGTTGCATTATCCAAGTAAGAAGGATCAGCAAATTCGTATTTTTCATAATAAAGAGTTTTGTCGATTTGTGCTTGCAGTTGACTAACATTTGTCGCAGAAAATCTTCCATAATAAATTTCAGGGAACATATCACCATCTACACTACAATAATAAAGGTCGGTTGCTTTGCTTGTTTGGCTACCTGTTGCTGAAGCAGGAATTTCACCAGTATCTCCAACAATTAGAAGGAAAGTTGGAGCAGGATCTGATGGTGTGCCTGCGTTATATTGATCGTGAACCCAATTTTGCACAGCACTTGCAGATGATAAACTGTAATTTGCAATAACTTCAAAACCTTTTTTTGTCTTCCACTCGATGAATGGCTGTAAAGTGCTTTCAAATATCGGATCTGAAACGATTAGATATTTGATGGGATATTTTGTTAGATCTGGGTGATCTGGATAATCGGGATCTCTGTAATTGATAACTTTTTGATAAACAGCATCAAAATATGGAGAATAAGTTGCCGCTTTGATTTCTTGAGTTAAAGCAATATCACTTCCAACAAAGTTCACTTCAACTTCGATATTATTGTAAACTTTGATAGTTTCGGTTACAGGATTGTAACTGACAGGAGCAACTGTGAGTTGTGCTAATCTTACGCCACGCAAAGTTCCAAGAACTTCAATACGGGCAAGGTCGCAACTAATGAATTCATCATTTGAATAAACGCTTTCATCAAATCTAAATTCCACTTCATCGATATTTTGACTTTTTGACAAAGAAGGTTGATTTGGGATTAGAGAGTTTGTAATTCCGAAATTGCTCAATTTGTATTCTTCTATTGTAAAATCAATAACATTGACAGAAACTTCTGCACCAAAAGGAATTTCAATAAGTTTTCTTGCTGCTGGAAGTTTGGGAGTTCCAACTTTTCCAATCGGATATGTGTTTGGAATAGTAATTTCACTAAACACACCTCTTTTTGAATTTACATCGAAGGAATTGATACCTTTGAATGCAAATTTTATGCTGAGTGTTTGGAAATTATTTTCCAAAACTTTCACAGCATTTTCGTCTTCTGCTAAATCAATATAATAATTTTCAGCAGAAACGAATGTCGTGCTTATTAAAAAAAGCACAAAGATAGTTGCAAATATCTTTTTCATTTTCTTTCTCCTTTTTCCTTTTTTTTATTTTTTTATTCATCTTTTTTTTACTCAAATAATTTTGACTAAAAAGTAACATATTATTTTATTCTGTCAAGTGAAATATGTTTTTTCGAAAGAAATATAAAATAATCTTGGGTTTGTTTCTTCACTAATTAACTTGTGCAAAGGCAGTTAGGGCAATAATGAAAATTTGTATAAGTTAATATAAAATTTATAAAACAGTATAAAAAAAGCGAGAAAACTTCACGAAAGTATGTCTGATTTTATAAATTGTTTTAGCAAGAAATAAATTTTTTGGAGAAATACTTGACAACATTATCTTAAAGGAAAATAAATATCATTATTAAATAATATAAAGAAAAGATATGAAAAATAATGTTTGAAAAGTTTTTAACTGGAGGTTATAAAATGCATAAAAGAGTGATAATTACATTATTATTGCTTACTGTTTTCAGCATTGTGTTTGCTGTTCCTTTTACAACGAGCGGATTTATGAAAGTGCCAGATGCGTATGTTCTGCCGAGAGATATGTCAAGAATCAGCTTCTCATCGTATCTATTTAATCCTAACTGGGATAGAGGAATAAACTCATGCACAACAGCAGATGACAAATGGAACTTTTATACTGCGACTAATATAACATACGGAGTTATGAATTTTGGTGAAATCGGATTTGTTTTCAACACTCTTCCAGAAATCAATGATAATAAATTGGTTAGCGGCAATATTAACACGGATGTTAGCACGATATATTCAATTAACGCACAGCTGGACCTCTTCAAGATGGCTGATGAGCTAAACATTGCCAAAGTGAGTAACAAATTTCCCACTGTTTCTATCGGAGTTGAGAATCTGTTATCTGAACAAGGTGTTGACCCTACTTTTTCGGATTTATTATTGAATGCTCTTCTTTATACACGTAAAGATACAACTTGGTCGCTGTCGCTGCCAGATTCTATTGATTACATTGATACAACTGATGTGTACGCAGAAGATGTTGCAGCATACGATTTAGAGGATTACAGAAAAAATTCTTTTTACATTTCATTGAGCAAGCAACTGAAGTATAAAACTGTCGATTTTGACATTACTGCTGGTTACGGAATTGGAAGATTTCAAACATTTCACGATAGCAAACAGATGTTCAAAGGTATATTTTTTGCACTGAAAACAAGTTACAAAAATTTCAGCTTAGTTGTTGAAGAAGATGGATTTTCAATCAATGCAGGTCTGCAATATGATTTGGGAAATCTTTCAATAAAAACTGGAATTTATCGGCTCGATGAAATGGTTATGGCAAATCCAAATCCAAGAATTGCATTCAGTTTACAGCACAAATTCTATCCGGCATCTTCGTTCAAAACAGGAAAAAATTGGCTAACTGGACAAATTCAAGAATTTTCAGAAAAGAGAAAAACTAAACGTGAGAAAAAAATCATAAAAAGAGCCGACGAAATAATTAGCCAAGCAAAAGCAGATATGGATTCAAAAGATTATACAAACGCTGTTTCTATTCTTGAGAAAAATATTGGCGACTACGCTGAATACACAGAAATCCAATCTGAAATGAATGAACTTTTGGCAGAAGCTAAAGATGGAATGGAGCTGACATCAATTGTAGATAAAATTGGAGGAGTTCGCGAAAAGAGTCCAGAAGCCGAAGAAGAGGAAATTTCGTCGCTTGAAGAAGAATTACAAAAAATTCGTGAAAAACGCAAAAAAGCTGAGAAAGATTTAGAAGAACTCAAAAAATTATTAGGCGAATAACTTCTTCAATTTGTAATTGTCTAATACACATTTTCATCTAATGAAAGCAAAAAAGAGAATAACATTTTTACTGCTTTTCCTCCTCATTTTTCATTTGATACTTTTTGGTATATCGAATGATGAAATCAATTTTTCAAACAAATATAATTTAGCAAAATCTCTTTATGCCGAAAATAAATTTTCTGAAGCAACCAAACTTGCAAAAGAATTAATTTCTGAAGAAAAATATAAATTCGGTGCACAATTTTTGATTGGACTTTGTCTTCGAAAAACATCTTCAAACGAAGAAGCAATAAACTATTTCCAAAATTTAATTGATGATGAACTAAACGAAGAAAATCTAAAAAAACTAAAATTGGCACTTGCTCGAATATATTATTCAAATAATAATTTTTCAGAAGCGCTAAAAGCGTATAGCAATTATATCGGTTTTATTCGGTCTGAAAATATTGGAGATGCCTTTTTGTACGAAGTCGGCTGGTGTGCAATTTATGCTGAAAATTATACTTTTGCAGAACAATGTTTCGACAAAATTATTGAAAAAAAACAAAAGAGTAAATTTTATGATAAGTCAAAATTCTCTCTCGCGATTGTTTCGGCAAAACAGGATAATGTCGATGACGCTATAAATATAGTTGAAAAAAGAATTTCTGACAATGAAAATTTCTCTGAATCTTTGAAAGAGAAAGAAACCACATTCGAATTATACAAAGAAATCGCAGTTGCTAAGGAAAATATAACCGATGAAGATTCTCTAAAAATAATCGAAAAGCGTGAACAAGAATTGCAATTTCGACTGGATGAAGGAAATCTTATTCTTGAAAAATATTTTGGAGAAGAATTTGATTCGCAAGAGATAATTAAATTAGCAATTTTGGAAGAAGAGATTATTTCTCACGCCATATTATTGGAAAAGATAAAAAATCTTGAGAGAAAATTTCTTGAAAATGGCAAATTTCTTTGTGATAAAAAAGCTGACGAAAAATATTCTGCAAATGAAACCATATTGTTGGAAGCAGATTCTACACTCCAGAAAAATATTCTTACAACAGATAAAACTATAAATTCATATGATGAATTGAAAGAACAATATCTTGCCGAACAAAAATTAATCGAATTTCAAATAGAAAAACTTACCACACAAAAAGAGCAACTTGCGAAAAAATTTGAAAAAGAATTTAGTGAAGAGTTTTTAGAAGAAGCTGAAACTCATTTTAATAAGAATTTCTCTCAACTTGGGCAAAAAATAGATTCCAATACCGAATTGAAAAACAGATATCTTGAAGAGCAAAAATTGCTCGAAATACAATTAGAAAAACTTTATTTGCAAAAAGAAAAACTTGCGGAAAAATTTGAAAATGAATTCAGAGAAGAGTTTTTAGGAGAAGCCGAAACTCATTTTAATAAGAATTTCTCTCAACTTGGGCAAAAAATAGATTCCAATACCGAATTGAAAAACAGATATCTTGAAGAGCAAAAATTGCTCGAATTACAATTAGAAAAACTATATCTACAGAAAGAAAAACTTACAAATAAAATCGAAAAAAAATTTAATGAAACTTTAGTTCAGAATAAAAAAAATATTTTTGAAAAACATACGATACTCAAAAATAATTACTCCAAAATTTTCGAAAACTTAAAGGAAAAAAGTATCAATAATCCTGAAATGTATGAGTATCTTCAGGAAAAGGAAAAATTATTCGAATTGTATAAAAAGGTGACAATTGCCAAATTGAAAACTGCTGATGAAAACTCAAAAAAATTATTAACTAAATACGAAAGGGAATTAAAAACTCAACTTGGTGAAAGTAATATCGTTTTGGCTCAACATTTAGGAGATGCGGTTGATACACAAGAATTGGTTCGATTGGCACTTTTAGAAGATGAGATAATTTCGCATTCTGTTTTATTAGAAGATATAAAAAATTTGGAGAGACAATTCGCAGAAACTGATAAAAAGATTTCACTCGATAAAACGAAATTGATAGATAAATTAGAAAATTTTGGGAAAGAATCTACAGGTTCAGGCAAAAATTTATTTAGTGAGATGGGAAAAAATTTGTTGAGCACAGAACAACTCCTTACTGATGCTCGACTTAATTTGACGAAAAATATATCTAAATTAGAAGAAAATATAAAATACAATACAAGTTTAAAAGATACATTGGAAAAAAATTACCAGCAAGAGATAGCGAATTTGGAAATTCAATTGTCAGAGAAAGGTAAAGAAATTTCGTTCCAAAAAGTTGAAAGAGAATTTACCGGCACAGAACAACTTCTTACTGATGCTCAACTTAATTTGACGAAAAATATATCTAA
>JACNJR010000018.1:6370-18370 GCA_014382495.1 Candidatus Cloacimonadota bacterium
TAAAATACAATACAAGTTTAAAAGATACATTGGAAAAAAATTACCAGCAAGAGATGCCGAATTTGAAAACTCAATTAGCAGAAAAAGCCAAAAAAATTTCATCCCAAAAAGCAGAAAAAGAATTTACCAGCACAGATTCATTGCTAAATGAAACGCAATTTAGTTTAATCACAAATATCAGAAAACTGGAAGAGAATATAAAATCAAATTCTGAATTAAAAGAGGAATATCAAGCGAAACAAGTTCAGATAAAATCTCAATTGGCTGAGCTAAATAAGCAAAAAGTGCAGTATGCTAAAATGATTGAAAAAAAATTTGATGAGACGCTTGATGAAAATAAAGAAATTATCTCGCACGGAAATAGCACATTGGAAACGAATTACCAAGATTTGTTCGTGAAATTGAAAAATATCGTTCAGCAGAAAACCGAATTAAGCTACTTTGCTCTTAGTGAACTTCTTCTCGAAAAACAAGCGGTTATCAATTCCGAATTCACAAGCCATACAAATGAGTTGGATAACCAACAAAGATATTATCAAAAATTGCTTGAACAATATGAATCCGAATAATTGAGATTATGAAAAAATCGAATAATTTTATCTCAAAGAAAATCATTTTTGTGATTATTTGCACGCTTATTTCATTTTCTGCGAGAGGCAAATTCGCTTCGGAAGAAATATTTGCTCAAGAATCTTCGAATATTGTCGATTCGTTAAAAACAAAAAATTCACAAAATTCTAATATAAATGAAAAAATACCAGTCATACCAACGGCAGAGCCATTTCAGAAAAAAGAACTTTCGAAAAAAGAGATACAGGAAAAATTAGATGAAATTTCACAGAAGCGAACTAAGTTCTACGAGAATAAAATAGTTGCTTTGGAAAAACTTGATAAATATTATCGAAAATATATTGAAGATTATCCGAACAGCCCATTTATCGCAGATGTGTATTATCATCTTGCAGATATTTGTTACGAATTATACGATTTGAGCGAATCCAAAACTTACTCCGAAATTATTGAATTTTATGAAAAATTATTGAAAATCAAACCTGACTTTGTTCACAAAGATGTGGTTTTTTACAATTTGGCATTTTATCATCGGAAAAAAGAGGATATTTTGCTGGATGAAAAAAGACATAGAAATCCCGAGCTTTTGGCTGAACTTCCCGATTCTCTTAGATTATTGAAAAATAATTTAGAAAAATCGATTGAGTTTTATGAAAAATTAGTTACGGAATGTCCGAATTCAGAATATTATCAGGAATCAAAATATCGGCTCGCAGAAATTTACTTTGACCTTGCCGGAGAAACGAATAGTCCAAATTTGCGCGCAGATTATCTTATTACTTCTGAAAATTATTATCAGTCACTTTCAACTGAAAAAACCCGACTTCATGAGAATATTGTTTATATGTTAGGTTGGACATATTTTTCCAAAAATGATTACTCGTCAGCAATTACTCAATTTATTCGTTTGCTGAATGAAATTTCTATAAATGACAGTATCATCGAGCATTGCACTGAATCTGTAGTTGTTGATAATGCGAAACAAAACTTGGAAAAAGCAAAAAATTTTGAAACAGAAACCTTGAAATATTTAGCTTTAAGTTTTGCGGGATATGATAGCGATAATTATTCTTCGAAACCGATTGGGACGAAGAAATTTGCTAAAATTGTTGGAAAAATAAAATCGAAAGATTACGCAAAAACTATTTTGTTGAAATTGGCTGAAATCTATGACGAAATAAATTTTCCAATGAAATCAATTGCAACTTATGATGAATTTTTGACTCTGTTCCACCTTCATAAAAATAATCCATCTATTGAAAATATAATTGTGAATTCCTATCTCAAAAATAATATGGTTGCAGAAGCAGAATCTGAAAAGGAAAAAATTGCATATAGATTTACAGAAAATTCTGAATGGTACAAAAAAAATAAAGATGATAAAGATGTTATCAAAAATGAAATTCCAATCATCAAAGAAGCATATGAATTTGAAATAAATAAACGTACAAATGATGTAATTGAAGATAAATCTCCAGAAAAATATAATAAAGCAATCGAAATTTCTAAATTATATCTTGACCTTTTTCCGACTTCCGAAAAGTCTAAAGATACCGAAAATAATGTCGTCCAAATGTATTTTGATTTAAGCGAAATTGAAAATGATACGACAAGTTATTATTTGGTAATTGATAAACTTGAGGAGTTGGGGAAAAAATATCCAGATGATCCAAAACGACTTGAAAACGCTTACAACATCATCTTTGCTTATCAATCCATTCTCAATATAATTTTGAAAGATGGAGGCGAAAAAAAGGATACATTGCTGGCAATCTCGAAAAAAAGCGCTACTTATGATAGCTTATTGTCCACTTGTGATAATTACAGAAAATTGTTTGCAGAAAAGCCAGAAGTTACTTCTGATGAGACAGAAACATTGCTGAAAGTACTCAAACTTCAAGGCGATATTTATTTTTCAGAAAAGAAAAATTATGCCGAAGCTTTGCTGACATTTGAAGAAATTTTAAAATTTGTTGATGAAGATGAAAAGACAGATTTTACATACAATATCGGAATTTGTCATAAAGAACTGGGAAATTATGTTTCTTCGGAAGAATGGTTTGAGAAAGCAGAAAAATTAGCTGTCAGAACAAAGAATAAAAAAATTAAAGAGAGTTCTGCATCTCTAATTTTAGAATCAATTCAGAATCAAGCGTCTCAATTGGAAGATAGCGATGACCTCATTGGCGCTGCTCAACAACTTGAACGACTTGCAAAAACTGATTTGAAAGCAGATTATTCATTTGACAATATGCTTTCTGCTGCAAAATTTTATAAAAAAGCAAATGACTTTGAAAACGCCATAAGAACTTATCTATTCATCGCAGAAAATTATGATGATTTGGATAAAGATGAGCAGATAATTCCGTTATATTACAATGTTGCAACTATTGTGGATTCTTTTCTGAATGATTATGAACGGGAAATAAAAATTTATGAAAAAATCGTGGAAAGATATCCAAATAGTAAGGATTCGCGAAATGCTGAATTGAAAATTATTTCACTTTATGACGATGAAAATAAATTGAATGATTTGAAAATTGCTGCTAATAAATATCTTGAACTTGCCGAGAAATATAGAGATTGGGAAAATTCTCCTGATATGTTTGATAATGCGATTTTTAATTACAATGAACTTTCTGATACTACACAAGTTGTCAGATTAATGCTCGAATTCACTGAAAAATATCCTGAACATCCATCTGTTTTAGGAAAGTTCAAAAAGATATTGTCCCGATATATCGGAATGGACCGTTGGAGTAAAGCTGAAGAAATTGCCTTACACATAAATAGAAAATTTCCTGAAGAAAAAGGGATAGCAAAAGGTGTTGCTAAAGAAATCTTGGCAAAAATTGAAACAGAAATTGATACATTATTCGAAAATAAAAACTATGCGGAATTCCCTCGAAAAATAAAAGAATATCGAAAAAAAGATGAATATTTCCGTCGGAAAGATGTCAAACTCAACCTGAAATCACAATATGCGAAACATATATTTTATGCGAGTGAAATTGTCTACAATGAACTTATTCAAGATACTATCCGAAAAACCACAAATATGAATGCTTTTAATAGAGGAATAAAAAGAGTGCTTGGTAAAAAAAGTGAGTTAGAAAGCATTCTCGCTTCTATTAAGGATTACAATAATTCGAAATGGTGGTCTGCCGCGATTCATCGATTAGGTCAAGCTGCAGAATATACTTTTAGTAAGTTGGATAGAGCCACAATTATGTTCGCTCCTACTCTAAATGAAGTTGATGAAGAAGCGATGATCGACATTATGTCATCTGATTACATTTTTCCGGCGTATGACGAGATGCTTCAATACTATACTGCTAATTTTACATTTTTAGAAGAACAAGGTTTGGAAAATGAATGGACTTTGGCAAGTCGAGAAAAATTGTATGAATATGGCGAATTGGAACGACCTGAAGAGAATTATGAATATCTTACAATGACAACGGATTCAACTTGGAATTATTCAAATACTTATCAAAAAGGATTTTCCGAAATCGATTTCGTCGATTCCCTATCGATTTTTCATTCACCAAAATTAGTTGGATTTGATACTTTTGGAATTGACAACTTATCGTTTGAAACTGACGCTGAATTTATTTGGGGTTCTTCTTCGGATACAACTTTGTACTTCAGAAAAGTGTTTGAAATAAATGGTTTTCCTGAAATTGCGAAGTTAAATCTCATCTCACCAAATGATACATATATCTTTATAAATGGAATTATGTTTGAAGAATTTTATACATTTGAAAATGAAGAAAATTGGAAATTTGGCAAGCAAACCGACATTTCAGATAAATTAAATCTCGGTAAAAATGTTATCGCTGTTCAGTCAGTTGCGAATACAAATCAAGCCGAGGTCAGTTCCATTTCGGATGTAACTCAAAATGGTATTTTGATGAATTTGAAAATCAAAGCGAGAATCCCAATAGAAGAGATAGTTTCCATCGATACATTTTTCTGTTCTAATGAAAATTGGCTCGTTAGTCCAAATTATGAATATGATTGGAACAATCTAACTTTCAATGACTCTCTTTGGAGTAAATCTGAAATTATTTCCGTCGATTCTCTTTCGCCATTCTCCGAAATTATTGATAGTACAGCTTTTGTGATTTGGGATAGTTTGGAATCTGACACAGCATATTTCAGATACAAATTTTTCGCTCCAGATTCTGTCGAATTTGCCGAAATTGAAGTTGCCGCAGATACATCTTTTTCACTTTACATAAATGGAAAAGAAATTGCAAAAGATAGTTTGAATATAGTAATTCTCGAAAAATATCAACCAGCCATTATCGATATCTCGGATTATGTTATTCCTGGCGAAAATATTTTCGCAATCAAAGTAATTGCAAATAAAAATTCTTATGGATTTATCTCAAAGTTGCGTATAATTGGAATCATAAAAAAATTGGTTCAATTAGATAATTCCTGCTTGCTACAAGCAGATAATAAATTATAATGAATGATTAGGAAAATATTATGAAAAAAATTTGTTGTATTTTATTCATATTTTTTATCGTTTTTCTTGACATAACTTTTGCGGAGAACGAAACTAAGCAAATTGAATATGCATCTATTACAGATGTTCCAGAGAGTGATGCTCAAGTTTTTGAGTTTACAGAAGAGGAAGCAGGTGTGATTAAAGGCGAAATTCCGAAGCCATCTGCGATGGTTACGATTTCAAAAATGGCGACTCAATTACGGGCAGATTCATTTGCTCCAGACATTGAGAAGCTTTTGGATGAATTATTATTTGAAGATATAAAAATAAAAACGGAAGAAAGTGAATAACTTTCACAATCAAGGAGGAAGGAATGTCTAAAGTGAAAAAAATTGTAGATTTGTTTCTCATATTAGCTATTCTCTTTTGTGTTGGGCTCGCTTTTGCGCAAGATGATGCTGTAGATACGGATATTGTTTTGACAGAAAAGACGGAAGAAGTAAAAACTGAAAGAGGATTTATCGCGTCTCTCATTAATGAATTTCAAGTTGGTGGCGGTTGGATGTATCCTATTCTATTTCTCGGTTTGGGGGCACTCGCAATTGCGTTGGAAAGATTTATCAAGCTCTTTCTTATGCAGAGATTTAATACTGGTGAGTTTTACATAAAACTGAAAACCTACATCCGAAATGAAAAGTTTGATGAAGCCATCAAAATTTGCCAAGCATTTCAAAAAACAACGATGGGCTCAATCTTTCTTTACGGACTAAAGGGTTTTACAGAAGCCAAAGAGCAAGGAAAAACTGGAAGAGATTTGGGCTTTGCGCTTCAGCAATCTTTTGATGAAGCTTGTTTGAATGAACTTCCAAAATTAGAAAAACGATTACACTATCTTGAAACATTCGGTAATATGGCTACTCTAATGGGATTGTTGGGAACAATTTTTGGTCTGGTTCAATCCTTTGCTGCTTTGGGTAATTTGCCCCCGGAAGAGGCGAATCAAGCGTTGACAAATGGTATTGCAATTGCAATGCGTACAACTGCGTTTGGACTTATTGTCGCACTTCCAACAATGTTAGTAAAATCTTTTCTTCAAGGAAAATCCCAAAATATTGCAAACGAAATCGATGAGTATGGCGTAAAAATTATTAACGCGATTAACAAAGTAATATAAAGAGGAAGTCACAATGGCTTTTAGACCGTCGACGAAGCTTTCCAGTTTAGGAGAAGAGCATCCACCAAATCTTATGCCGATAATGAATCTCTTTCTCGTTCTAATTCCTATGCTGATTACTATGACCGTCCTCGTCAAACTCTCTGTTATGAATCTGAGTTTGCCATCTGGTGGATCATCTGGTGAGCAATCTACAGAACAAGAAAAACCTAAAGAATTAGAAAATCTTATCCTTATTCTCTCGCAAGATAAAGGTCTAATTCTACTCGGCTATAAAGAAGGAATTAAAAGTTCAAACCGATATACAATAGACAAAGAAAGAAACGGAATTCATATTCCATTCAAGGATGACAAATTTAATCTTTATGCGCTGGAAGATTATATAAAAGAAATAAAAGAGAAGTATGAAATTCAACAATCAATAAGTTTCGCTTGCGATGAAGAAATCAAATATGAAGATTTAATCAAAGCTATGGATTTATGTAGAAGAAACGGTTTGTCAAAATTGGGCCTTGTTGAAATAGCGACAGTATTTATCGAATAATATCGGAGGAAATAATGGCAGGAATTTCAGCATCACAAAGTCATAAATCGTCGCTTACTGGTTCAGCATTTACGAAGAGAAAAAAGAAAGCAAGAGTAATGGAATTGAACATTACTTCTCTGATCGATGTGCTGACAATTTTGTTAATTTTTCTACTAAAAAACTACTCAAGCGACCCGCAACTTAGCACTTCGAAAGATATAGAATTACCGTATACAACCAGCACAGAAAGAGTCAAAACTGCTATAAATATCTCCATCTCAAAAAAATGGATTTTATTGGACAATAAACCAATTATCAAAACTCAATCTGCAATTGTTGGTAAATATCTGGATATCCCTGAGCTCCGAAAAGTACTCGGCAAAAAAGCAATGGCCGAAAAACTAATTGCCGAAACTTGGAAAAAGAAAGGAATTGAAGGAAAAGAGTTTGACGGAACTGTGTTGCTACAAGCAGATAAAAACACTCCATACAAAATGATAAAAAAAGTTATGTACACTTGCGGAAATACTGAGTATAATAATATTATGCTGACATTGGTTAAAGATGATAATCCTCACTATTAATTCTCGAAGGATCTGCCTTTAGTATGAAAGGATTTAATATGCCCAAAAAAGAGAATTTAGAATTGAAATTAAATCTAATTTATCAGAATGTTCGGTTGGATGGAGTTTTCGTTGAAAAAAAACACTTTTTTATTGGAAGTAATAAAAAAGTATTTTGGCAAATTTTAGATTCGAATTTTCCTAAAAAGCACAAATTAGTCACAAAAATTGGTGAAAATAAATACCAAATAAATTTACCTTCAAAAGCAAAAATTGAAAAGTTAGAAAAAGGCGACATACAACTCTCTTCAGAAAAAATATCTCAATTTGAGAAAAATGGAAATTTCACAATTGATGATAAATTTTCTGGCTCAATTATCCTAAATTCTGAATATAAGATTGAATTTCTTTTCATAAAAAGACCTACTTTCGAAGTAACTGTTCCAAAAGAATACGAAAATCTCCTTAAGCGACATATCAGTTTTGAAGAAAAGAGAGCTTACACAATTATTTTTTCATTTTTTATTTTCGGATTGATTTTGTCTATAATCGTTAACAGTATAGATATTCCAGAAATTGAAATCGATGATATTAAAGCGATCGAATATGCAGCTCAAGTAATTATGCCTTCAGCACCTGAAGAAAAAGAAGAACCGATTCCCCAAGAAGTTCCAGAAGGAGTTGAAGAAAAGGGCGAACAACAAGCACCTGCTGGAGAAGAAGTTACAACTGGCGACGCTGAACCTGCTGAAGAATCTCAAGCTGTTGAGCAAGTTACAAGCCATCGCGAACAGGTTGCAACTGCACAGAAAGCATTTCGCTCTCAAATGTTTGCAACAATCGGCGGAAGAGGCACATCTGGCGGAATAGCAACTGGCCTCACTATAATAGGCGGAACTGAAGAAATTGAGGAAGGTGAAGAAGGTGTCGCTGATGAAGGTGGAAATTTAGCATCAGCACTCTCTGGTGGTGGACTTATCACAAAAAGAAAAATTGCTATTGGAAAGGATGTAAACATAAGTATTGCCGGAAAAGGAAGCGGACAAATCTCTGCAGAAGTTGTCGAGGACGCTGCAAAAGCTGAAGCATTAATTAAAAAAGGTGGACTCAAAAGTGGCAAAGTTTCTTCTTTGAAGGGTTCTGTGAAAGCGAGAATGATTAGAAAAAAATCAAATATCTTGGATGTAATTTCAAATTATCAAGGCGGACTCAAATTCATTCATTCTGAATTTCTGAAAAAATATCCTAATCTGTTCGGTACAATTTATCTCCATTTCATCATTGACGAAAATGGAAATATAAAAAATATTAGCATTCTCAAATCAAAATCTACTATAAATAATCCAGAATTTGAAGAGAAAATTCTACAAAAAGTTCGTTCGTGGACTTTCCCGCCAATCAAAAAAGGTTCTGGTAACATAGAATTTAATTATCCACTTATTTTTACTAGATAATCATTATGTATTCCACAAAATCAAGTAATGACACCGGCAAATCCATTTCGGATAAAAAGATAAATATTCTCGTAATGGAGAACGACGAGAAAGACCAAACAACTCTCCAAAATTTTGTAAACGACAGAAACTTATCATATAACCTTATTTTTGTAAATTCGGTTTCTGAACTAAAGCAAAAGATTAAGTTGCAATCCTTCAAAATTATAATCACAGATTTTAAGATTAATGACGGAACCGCTTTTGATATTTTAGAATATGTGACAGAACCTGTAATTGTGATTACAAGAAGTGGAACTGAAGAAATCGCTTCAAAAGCATTACGAGAAGGCGCCTACGATTATTTAATCAAAGATAACAAACAAAATTATTTGAAAATTCTTCCAGAAATTATCAAAAATGCTATCAAACATAAAAATGAAGAACAGAAATCTATGATGCTGTCTCAAGCTGTTACAAATATGAGCGATAATATTTATATCATTGATATGAATGATAAAATTATCTTTGTAAATGATGCGTTCTGCAATACTTATGGATATAGTAAAGATGAAATTATCGGTAAAAATAGTATAATTCTTTGGAGTGGTGAAGCCAGAGATAAAGATGCTAACCAACTACTTATTGAATCTATCGAAGAAAAAGTTGAAGACAATTACCATAAAAGAAGTGACGGAAGCGAATTTCCCGTCACACTTTCAAGATCAATTATTAAAGACAAACTTGGAAATGAGATTAATATCTTAAATGTTTCTCGCGATATTACTCGCCAAAAAAGAACAGTAAAAACTCTTGCCCAATTTTCATATATTGATGGTCTGACAGGAATTAGCAATCGACGAAGTTTTGATAGAATTTTAGAAAGTGAATTAAAGCGTGCTGCTCGTAATTCTCAGCATCTCGCGCTAATTATGATTGATATTGACCTTTTCAAAAAATATAATGATACATACGGACATCAAGCGGGAGACGAATGCCTGAAACAATTAACAGGAAAAATTGACGATACATTGAAGCGTTCTGGTGAAACTGTTTCACGATATGGCGGTGAAGAATTTGCCGTCCTCCTTCCGAATACAAATATTCATAGTGCCAAAAATGTGGCAGAAATTCTTCGAAAAAATGTAAAAAATCTTAAAATTCCTCATTCTAAATCAAAAGTGGATAAATATGTGACAATCAGTTTGGGCGTCACATCGATGATTCCAACGAAAACTACAACTTCCGCTAAAATCATTTCTGAAGCCGATAAAGCATTATATCAAGCAAAACAAGAAGGACGAAATAGAGTTAAAGTTTACAAAAAATAATTTTACATTTAGATAATATTTTCACGATAAAAACTAAAATTTTCTTCAAATAAAAGTTGACATAAATAATATTTTTTTACGATTTTGAATTAAAAAATAACCAAAGGATTTGCCTTTGGTTTTGGAGGACAAAATGGAGACAAAAGAGATATTTGAAAAGGTAAAAAGTGAAGTGAGCCGCAAACTCTCCAAAATAGCCGGAAAAACTGAGTATATCGCAAAAATCTCGAAGTTAAAATTTGAAATAACTTCAAGAAAATCCGCTATGAAGGATTGCTATCGACAAATTGGCACATATATTTACGGGAAAAAAAAGGATTTTTCTAAAGATGATTTTCTTGTAGATTTGTTCAAAGAAATTGATAAACTTTCCGAAAAAAATGACAGTACTTTGAAAAAAATTGATGAGCTGAAAGAAGCTGAAAAAAAATCCAAAACAGAAAAGAAGGAAGATTAGTCAATACTTTTGAAAAAATTAATGGCAATCGATTTTGGCGAGCGCCGTATCGGAATTGCAATATCAGATTCTGACCAGCTTTTCGCCTTTCCGCTTCTGACAATCGATGTAAAAAAATCTCCCGCATTTCTTGATAAAATTGTTAAAATTGTAAATGAGCAAGAAGTTGGAAAAATTATTGTTGGAATTCCTTTAACTGTCGATGGTAAGGAGACAAATAAATCGAAACAGATAAAAAAATTTGCAGATAAACTTTCTAAATATATCAATATTCCAATCGAATTTCAGGATGAATCTTTAACAACTTTGCACGCAAGTGAAGTTCTACATCTTCAAAAAAAATCGCTAAAAAAGAACAAATCAAAATTGGATAAAATCGCCGCTGCCTTGATTTTAAGAAATTATTTGGAATCGAAAATTTAGATATGAAAAACGCAACTTTCATACTTTTGATAATTGTACTTTTCTTTTTTTTTGCGATTGAAATATCTGATGTTTTTCTTTCAAAAAATGTAGAAAATAAAACTGTAAAAATCGAAAAAGGTGCATCAATTCGAGAGATTGCTACGCTGCTTGAAAAAAACGAAATCATAAGTTCATCAATTATTTTCGTAGCATTATCTAAAATATTAAATTGGGAAAATCAACTTCAATATGGATTCTTCAACTTTTCTGGAAAATATTCGATTTTCAAAGTAAAAAAGCAGCTTTCAAATGGAGAAGTTGTAAAATATCCAATCACAATTCCAGAAGGTTTTACAATTAATAAAATTGCAAATAAATTATCTGAAAAAGATTCGATAAATTTTTCGAAATTTGTGGAATTTTGCAATGATACAACTTTTATTCATTCATTAAATATACCGGCAAATACTCTTGAAGGATTTCTTTTTCCAGACACTTATTATATTCCGTATTTTGCGGATGAGAAGTGTATTATCAAAATGATGGTTGCGAATTTTTTTCAAAAAATGGAAGGAATTCAGCGAGATGAAATTCCGTTTGACTCATTATATTCGGTTTTGATACTTGCGTCAATTGTTGAACGAGAAGCAATTCTTGATGAGGAGCGTGCATTGATTGCGGGAGTTTATAGAAATCGGCTTACATCAAATATGCTTTTGCAGGCAGACCCGACTGTTGCTTATGCTTTGGAATTAAAAGGTCAGTCGCGAAGAAAAATTTTCTATGAGGATTTAAAAATCAACTCGGTTTTTAATACTTATATTCATTCTGGATTGCCGCCAACTCCGATATGCAATCCTGGAATAAAATCAATTATGGCTGCATTTAATCCGCAAGAAACAGATTATTATTATTTTTTTGCAGGAGATAATTACAAGCACATTTTTTCAAAAACTTATCGGGAGCATTTGAATAAACTTTATATAAACAGGTTATAAATCGTAAATTGTTTTATTTACCTTCCATCGGAAATTCGTCTATTAATCCTGCTGAATATTGCAAAATAAGTGCGGCATCGTAAG
>JACNJR010000031.1 GCA_014382495.1 Candidatus Cloacimonadota bacterium
GAATTTGAGCAATTGCAAAATTATGAAAAGTGGAAAAAATTTGGCGAACTTTTGAAAGTAAATTTAAAAAAAATAAGAAGAGGACAGAAAAAAATTTTAGTAAAAGATTATTTTTCTGAAAATAATTCTGAGATTGCAATTTCTCTGAATGACGAATGGAATGCTGAAAAAAATATGGAGTATTATTTCAAAAAATATAAAAAAGCGAAATCAGGAAAGGCAAAACTGGAAAAGCATTTACTTTTTAATAAAGCACGACTGCAACGCGTGTTAGAAAATATTTCTGAAGTTGAAAATTGCAAACATTTGGACGAATTGAAAAAGTGGCAAGTGAAAAAATTTACTAAAAAAAAATCTGACAAGAAAAGATTATTTAGAAGAATTTCTTATGAATTTAATGGAATAAAGTGGGAAATTTTTATTGGAAGAAATCGAAAAGAGAATGATATTCTCACAACAAAATTTGCGAAATCAGAAGATTGGTTTTTTCATAGCAGGATTTTTCACGGAGCACACATTGTTTTGAGAAATCCTAAAAAAATGGAAAATCCGCCAGAAAAAGTTAAACTTATGGCGGCAAGAATTGCTGCACATTTTAGCAAAGCGAAACATTCAAAATATGTTCCTGTCGATTTTACAAAAATAAAATATGTTTCAAAACCGAGAAAAAGTCCTGCCGGATTTGTAATTTATAAAAATCAAAAAACTCTTTTTGTAAATCCTACAAATCCACAAAAATTATAGCAAATAAGTAAAAATTTCGGAAGTTAATTTCTGAAAGGTAGATATGTCATAAAATCTGCGTGGTGAATAATAAGCCCTTCAGTTGTTCGTTTGAACGCATCGCCCTCTCTGGAATGAACTGCAATAATGTGACAAACTTCGTCTGGAACTTCGCAGGTTTGGGCAAGCGAAACACCGGTAAATGCATGACGAAGTAATTTTCCAGATTTGCTGAATTGTATTTTCGAACCGACCTTTTCATATTCCAAAAGTTTTCCAACATCGGCCAGAATGGCACCAGCGACAACAACATCCAAGTCGATTGGCAAATTCTCGCCGAAAAATTTCTTCATCAATTTTGCTGACTCAAAAGCCACATGAACAACTGCTCTTTTGTGTGCCATAAAACTTACTTTGCAATTTTCAATCAAAAGCGTAAATGGAATTTTTTCCAAATCGCTTGGTGAAAGCACACTTTTTTCAAACGCTAATTCCCAAGTTGCAGCTACTTTTTCGCGCAAATCCTCATCTTTAATCCAATCCAATTCTGCCCATAATTTCTTAATCTCTCTTTTCATTTTCGCTCACTTTCAATTTTGTCTCGATAAGTTCTTTGTGATTTAATCTCAATAAATTCGAAATTTTGTGAATAAGATGGTCTTCATAAGCATCTAATCTATCGTCAGAATAAATAATTTTCCACGCATTTTCCAATATTTTCATCTTTTCTTCTTTTGTGGAATTTTGATTTATCAGATTAGTAAATTGCCAAATATCAATGCTTTCATCAATTTTCTTTTCAGAAATTTTGATTAGTTCAGTTGAATCTTTTTCAGATAAATTAAATTCCGCTTTCATAATTTTGATGATATTTTTCCGTTCGATTTCCAAAAATTCATTATCTGCATTTGCGATTTCTAAAAGAATTACGCAGGTTGCAATTTGTGATTTTCTTTCCAAATTCTCTTCTGAATTTTCCTCTTTTTCTGAAAATTCTTTTCCAAAAATCTTTTTAAAATTAATCATTCAATTATTTTCTCCACATATTCGGCAATTGATAAACAGCAAGTCAATCCAGGCGATTCGATTCCGATAAGATTTATGAAATTTGGGAAACCTTTATTCTTCTCATTTGAGATAACAAAATCCCGGAATTTCTCACCTTCTTTTTGCAATTTTGCCCTGATTCCACAATCGTCTTGACTGATATCATCAAAATCAATCTCAAGAAAATTTTTCACAGATTCATAAAATTCTTGATGATACGAATCATCCATTTGGTAATCGATTTTGTCAACATAATATGCATTTGGACCGAATGAAAGTTCGCCATTCAAATTTATTCTTGTATGAATTCCGAGAAAGATTCCTTTCGGGTCCGGAACTGGATATACAAGGTGTTTGATATCTTTATATTTTGTTGTTTTGTAATATTCGCCCTTACAAAAAAGAAGTTTATAGTCATTTTTTTCAGAATTTATTCCGACCATTTCTGAAATTTTATCGCTCCATAATCCAGCACAATTTATCAAGATTTTTGTTTTTACTTGAAAATCATCACTTTTAAATGATAAAATATATTCATCATCTTGCTTTTGAATAGCGGAAATTTCTGTATTATATGAAATCAAAACTCCATTTTGTTCTGACAAAAATTCCAGTTTTTTCATAACTTTATGAGTATCCATAATTCCGGTTGATGGCACGAATAATGCGCCGCAGGATTTGAAAAGTGGTTCTATCTCTTTTGCTTTTTTTGATGAGATTATTTCAAGATTTTTCACTCCATTTGAAATTCCATTTTGATACAATTCATCAAGAATTGGAAGTTCGTTTTTCTGAATCGCAATGATTAATTTTCCACATTTTTTATATGGCAAATTATTTTTCTCCAAAAAATTGTATAGCAATTCGTTTCCTTTAACGCACAATTTTGCTTTCAATGTATTTTTTGGATAATAAATTCCGGAATGAATTACTTCACTATTTCTGCTAGAAATATGGCGTCCGAACGAATCTTCTTTTTCGACAAGAAGAATATTGTCGAAAGAATGAGACAATTTTTCAGCAACGGAAAGTCCAACTATTCCTGCCCCAACAATGACTACATCTACTTCTTCCATTTTTACCTCTTGTAAATTTTTCCTTTCAATGTCCAGCCGATTGCATCGTAAATTTTTACTTTTACGAATTTTCCAATCAAGTTTTTATCTGCTGAAAACACTACAATTTTGTTGTCGCAAGTTCTTCCAGAAACTTCATTTTCATCTTTTTTACTAATATTTTCAACATAAACTTTTACGCTTTTTCCAATCTGTTCTTTATATTTTTGAAGTGTGATTTTTTCTTGCAAATTAATTAATTTTTGCAATCTTTCAAGACGGATTTTCTCATCAATCTGATTGTCAAATTTTTCCGCAGCAGTTCCATTTCGTGGAGAATATTTGAAAGTAAATGTGTAATCAAATTTTATTTTTTTCATCAAATCGTAAGTTTCCAAAAAATCTTTTTCAGTTTCGTCAGGAAATCCACACATAACATCGGTTGTTATCGCAATATCTGGAATTGAATTTCGTAATTTGTCAACTAATTTGAGATAATGCGTTTTCGTATATTTTCTATTCATTGATTGCAAAATTTTATCTGAGCCAGATTGCATCGGCAGATGAATATGTTCGCAAATTTTCTCTTCGTTTGCCATAACATTTATCACTTCATCAGAAAGATCTTTCGGGTGTGAAGTTACAAATCTTATTCTCTCAATGCTACTCAATTTTGAAATTTTTTTCAACAATTCTGCAAAATTGCATTTGCCAAAATTATATGAATTCACATTTTGACCTAAAAGTGTAATATCTTTGAATCCATTTTTTCCAGCTTTTTCAACTTCTGATAAAATCGCTTTGAAATTTCGAGAACGCTCTTTGCCGCGAACATATGGCACGATACAATATGAGCAGAAATTGTTGCATCCTCGCATAATTGTCACAAATGCATTTACATTTTTTTTCCGTAATGGATAGATGTCTTCGTAATTTTCATTGTAATTTTCTTGCAAATTTGAGATATTTTTGAGTTTTGCAAACTCAATAATTTCTGGCAAATTACGATATTGGTCGGTTCCGGCAACAAAATCAAGTGAATCGATTTTGTTCAATAATTCATTGCCGATTCGCTGAGCAACACATCCAATCAATCCGATGAGCAAATTATGTTTTGCTTTTTTTCGACTTCCTTCTTGTGTAATTCTTCCGACAACTCGGTCTTCAGCATGCTGCCGAACTGTGCAGCTATTAAAAATTATTATGTCGGAATCATTTAGATTTTCTGTGAATTCATAGCCAGCTTTTGTAAGAATTCGCACGACGACTTCGCTATCAGCGACATTCATTTGGCAACCGTAAGTGATAATACTGAATTTTTCTCTTTGCATAAAAGAAAATTATGGATAGTTTTAATTGGATATTTTAATTTTTTTTATCTCAATTCCGGTGTAATAATGCTTCAAAATTTCTTCGGCAGAATAGCCAAGTTCGGCCATCTGAATTGCTCCCATCTGACACATTCCGACGCCATGCCCAGAACCTTTTCCTGTAAAAATTACTTTGTCATTTTTAATTTCAAAAATAAAAAAAGATGAGCGCAAATCACCAAATATTTGTCTGATTTTCAACTCGTTATTTAGTTCAATATTATTTTCAGTTCCAAATATTTTCATTCGCAAAATGCGTCCAGCTATACCTCTTTTCGTAATTTTGATATTTTTCAATTTGCCAAAATTTGAAATTGAATTAAGATTTTTTTCCAGCCGGTTTTTCGAAACAATTTCTTGCCATTGATAAGTATTTTTCTTCCAACTTACATCATTTTCTGTGTTACAAAATACTGGTTGCGACCCCAAAATCCAATTTTTTGCATTTGATTCACTTTGTAAATTTACTTTAGAATTTCCTTTCCCATCATAAATACTCACTAAATAAGGAACAGATTTTCCGCTCCAAATGTCAGAAGAATTTGTTGTAATTCCGCCACAATTATTGGAATAAACGGCATTTACAATTTTGGAATTATAAATGCAAATTTGATATGCCGTCTCATTTACTGCGGTTTTTACTTTTTCATTCACATTTGAAATTCCAGAAAAGACCTGACAATGAGTTCCGGCGCAGAGATCGTATTCATCGTCTTTATGATGATTATGCAAAATTTTGAAAAGCGCTTCCGAGCGAGCAGCAATGGCTTGTGCTTTCATCGCTTCGATTGGAACCGTTTCTCCAATCTCGTTTGGGACAACTCCAGCGATATAATTTTCCAGCTCAACATTTGCAATAAGATTCATCTTGCCGAGCGGATTTTGTAAAATTTTGAGATTCCCAGCATAAGTTCTATCTACATATTTTTTCGTATTCCAGAAATTTGATTTTGGCACCTGAAAAACGCTTATTGGCTCATCCGAAATAATGTTGAATGGAGCATTCAAAAAATATTCCTCTTCGTTTTTTATATCGTAAATTAAAATTTCAGAACCTAAATTATTCCCAAGAAATGTATGTTTTTCTTCAATCCAACCGTCCAATTCACATCTCGATTTTGCCTCTTCATAAGATACAAAATCCTCTTTCAGATAAATTGCAAATATTGCGGATTGTGAAATTGTTTGATTCTGAAAAGTGATTTCAGATGTTTTTTCGAAATAACATTCGGGAAAAGTTTTCACGAAGTTTTCAACTTCGATTTTCGATGAAACTTTTTTTATTCCAACTTGCCAAATTGCTTCTGAGTTTGGTTTTTCGGTTAATTGAATAGATAAATCTGGTTGGAAAAAATTCAGTTGAAATGGCGAATCTGTTTCTGAAATATAAAGTTTTCCATCTGATTTTATATGAATTTGCTCAGCATTTGGCAGAATTTCTACATTCAAATAAAATTTTCCATTTCGGAATTCAGCAGAAAAAAGTATAGTTTGGAAAATAATCGCAAGAAAAAAGAGCGAGAAAATATTCTTTTTCATTCGTTTATTTGTTCAAATTAGAGAACTTTGCTCCCTTCCGGAATTTCTTTTTCTGGAATTAAGAGTGATAAATTTTCGCCATCAACTACCGCCAGAAGCATTGCTTCGGATTTTTCTCCTTTAATAATCGCAGGTTCCAAATTATTCAAAATCAAAATATTTTTCCCGATCAGTTCTTTCGGAGAATAATTTTTTGCAATTCCCGCAATGATTTGCTTCGTGATGCTTCCAATAGAAATTTGCAATTTAAGAAGTTTGTCTGCTTTTTTCACCTTTTCCGCTGCAATTATTTTTGCGATTCGCAAATCCAATTTCTGAAAAGTTTCAAAGCTAATTATCTTTTTTCCACTTGTTTTTTGTGGAATATTATTCAGATTTTTCAATTTATTTACCTGCCTTTCAATCAAATCATCTGGAATTTTTTCAAATAAGGTTTCGATGTTTTGAATAATTATTGGTTTATCTGATTTTGCAGAAAGTCCGTTCCAACCGTATTTTAAGATTGATTTGTCAAATCCCAACATTTTCCATAATTTTTTTGAAGATGATGGAATAATCGGATAAATTACAATTGCCAAATTCCGAATAATTTCCCCACAAATAAACATCATTTCTGCCGTTGACTTTCTATCTGTTTTAATTGTTTTCCACGGAATTGTATTATCGAAATACTGATTGCCAAATCTCGCAAGGTCAATAATCATTTTACACGCTTTTCTTACTTTGAATGTCTGATAAAGCTGTTTGATTTTTTCCCTTATATCAGAAATATTCGTCAGAATTTCTTCGTTTTTATTGGAAATTTTTTGTGGCAAAGGAATTGTATGCTCGAAATGTTTATCTGAAAATTTCAGGACACGATTAACAAAATTTCCAAAAGTATTCGCTAAATCTGTGTTATATTTTTCTTGAAATTCTTTCCAAACAAAGTCAGTATCTTTGTTTTCGGGAGCATTTGCTGCGAGATAATATCTTAAAGGAATTTCAGAAAATTCTTCTAAATACTCATTTATCCAAACTGCATAATTTTTACTCGTGGAAATTTTATTTTTCTCTAAGTTCAGATATTCATTCGCGGGAACATCGTCTGGTAATATGTATTTTTTGTCTTGACCCATAAGCATTGCCGGCCAGATTATTGTGTGAAATGGGATATTATCTTTTCCAATAAAGTGGATCAATTTCGTATTTTTATCAAACCAATAATCTCTCCATTTTTCAGGTTTTCCAATCTTTTCCGACCATTCAATTGTTGATGAAATATAGCCGATCGGAGCTTCAAACCAGACATACAGGACCTTTCCATCTGTATTTTCTGTCGGAACCGGAATTCCCCAATTCAAATCACGAGTAATTGCTCTCTCTTTTAGACCAGATTTCAGCCAGTTCAAAATGAACTTTTTTACATTATCTTTCCATTCAGTTTTTGACTCAATCCATTTTTGAAGCTTGTCTGAAAATTTTGGCAAATTTAGAAACCAATTTGTCGTTTCACGAATTATCGGAGTGCTTCTGCAAGTGATACAAAGGGGATTTGTCAACTGAATTGCATCGATAAGTTTTCCGCAAGAATCGCATTGGTCGCCGCGAGCTCCTTCCGAATGGCAGAAAGGACATTCGCCTTCTACATATCTATCTGGAAGAAATCTATTGCAATTTTCACAATATAATTGCTCGTTTGTGTGAGTTTGTATGAAACCATTTTTATTTAAATCAGAAAAAAAATTTTGAGAAAGTTTATAATGTACTTTTCTGTCCGTTCCAGAAAAATTTTCAAATTGAATATCGAGCCCATCAAAAGCAGATTTGATTCGCTTATGATACTTATCAACGATTTTTCTTGGAGGCACATTTTCCTGTTCTGCCTTTATAGAAATTGGCGCTCCGTGTTCGTCCGTTCCGCAGATATAAATCACATCATTTCCGAGAAGTTTCTGAAATCTAACAAAAATATCCGCGGGAAGATACGCGCCAGCGATATGTCCAATATGCAAATCGCCATTCGCATAAGGAAGTGCGCTGGTAACTAAGTATTTCTCTTTTGCCATTTTTTTCTTATGATTTTAGCCACAGATTAGCACAGATAAACATTGATGGATATATTTTTAAGATATGTAGAAAAAAATCGTATTTAATGAATTTGTGTCAATTTTTTTATAGTTTTAGCCAAAGCAATTTCTATAATTTATGAAAATTGAGTTATTAGAAGGTCTAAAAAAATTTTCTTAATCTTCTTTTACAAGATAAACTATATCGTGCTCACGGACATGCTCTTTAACTTTCACTCCGATGGAATCACCGATTTTTGCACTTTCAATCGAATCCTCTTCAATATGAATTGATTTCACCTTTTGTGTAAAATCTGTTGTATGCCCTTTGATATGGATTGTATCGCCGACATTAAGTTCACCCTTTGTGATGTCAATTCCAGCAACTGAAATGTGACCCCAAAAATGGATAATTTTTCCTATCTCTTTCTCCATAATTTCTCCATTTTATTTTAGTGATTCTTACCAAATCTTTTTTTCGAAATTATTTGGTTTTGGTCTTTTCTTTAATAACTGATTTGATTAATTCGGTTGGAATTTTGCCTTTCTTCATAAATGATTTTACAAGATCAATTGGGATTGGGAAAACAATAGTTGAATTCTTTTCTGAAGCAATTTCAGTAAGAGTTTGCAAGAATCTGAGTTGAATTGAAGTTGTATTTTTGCTCAGCACTTCAGCGGCTTTTGCAAGTTTTGTGGATGCTTGGAATTCTCCCTCTGCATGAATAATTTTTGCTCTTCTCTCTCGTTCTGCTTCTGCCTGTTTTGCCATTGCTCGTTGCATTGTTGCCGGAAGTTCAACATCTTTTACTTCAACAATACTCACCTTGATACCCCACGGATCGGTTCGCTCATCAATAACCTCTTGCAATTCCTGACTAATCTTCTCTCTATGCGAAAGAAGGTCATCAAGTTCGGATTTTCCGAGAATATTTCGCAAAGTCGTCTGGGCAATTTGTGAAGTTGCTTGATAGTAATTTTCAACTTTTACAACTGCATCTTCCGGATTAAGAATACGAAAATAGACCACTGCATTGACTTTTACAGGCACATTATCACTTGTAATAATATCCTGAGGTGGCACATCCATCGTGACAGTTCGCAATTCAACTTTTACCATTTTATCAATAAACGGAATGAGGAGAAATAATCCAGGACCTTTTGCGCGCAATAATCTTCCAAGACGAAATATCACGCCTCTTTCATATTCTCGCACAATTCTGATTGCTTTGGAAAGAAATATTAAAGCCAAAATTATGACAATAATTGTTACATTCATCTTTTACCTCCGTTTTTTTTATTTGATTTCAAAAAAATATTCCAGAAATATGCTGTCAATTTATTTTATTATTTTATGAAAAAATTTTATCCAATTTTCTTTTTGGTATATTTTATCAATTTTTCAATTAAATCTTTTGACCTGATTCCTTCTGCTTCTGCTGCGAAATTGAGTAAAATTCTATGTTGCAAAATCGGATTTGCGACAAACTCAACATCTTCAATTGTCGGAGTATATCTGCCATAAAGTGCGGCTCGAGTTTTTGATGCCAGAATAAGATATTGTGAAGCTCGCGGTCCAGAACCCCAATTTACCCATTTTTTCACAAAATCTGGCGCGTTTTTTTCATTTGGTCTGGAAATCCGCGCAAGATTCACAGCAAAATTAATGATATGTTCCGAGACAGGAATTTTGAATATGAATTTCTGAAGTTTAGTGATTTCATCTCCAGCAATCACATTATTTATTTCAGGAAATTCCTGACTTGTGGTGAATTCTGCAATCTGCTTCTCCTCTTCAAAACTTGGATAATCAATATCGATATGAAAGATAAATCTATCTAATTGTGCTTCTGGAAGTGGATATGTGCCTTCCTGCTCAATCGGATTTTGAGTTGCAAGCACGAAGAATGGCGGCTCAAGTTTGAAGGTATTATTTCCAGCCGTAACTTCCCTTTCTTGCATTGCCTGAAGGAGCGCTGATTGAGTTTTGGGCGGAGTTCTATTTATTTCATCTGCTAAAATTATATTCGCAAAAATCGGTCCTTTCACAAATTCAAAAACTCGCTTTCCCGTTGTTTTATCTTCTGCCAAAATATCTGTGCCAGTGATATCTGAAGGCATCAAATCTGGTGTGAACTGGATTCTGCTAAATTTCAAATTGAGAACTTTTGAGATTGTGCTGATAAGTAAAGTTTTTGCCAATCCGGGAACTCCAACGAGAAGGCAATGTCCGTTTGCGAATAGAGAGATTAAAAAATATTCAATTACTTTATCTTGTCCGATAATTACTCTTCCAATTTCGTTCACAATTTTTTCTCGAATTATGCTGAGATTTTTGACCGTTTTTGCATCGTTCTTATCAATAATTTCTTTCATATAAATTCCTTTTGCAATTTAATTTAACATTCTGAAAATCAATTTTTATATTTTTCACTTTCAGATATATTTACATTTCTGAAAGTATCTACTACTTTTACGCCGATATAACTAAAACTGAACAGACCGATTGCGGTTATCATAATTCCTGTCAATAAATGCGCAAAACCGACGACGGCGCTGACAAGTTCTCGATTCAAACCGAGTCCAACTGAAAAAATAATCAGCATAATAAGTTCATTGCTGCCGATCTGCGCTGGCGGACAGGGAATGATGTAAGAGAGGTAAATCAAAGTATATCCAAACAAGATTATTGGAAATGTCAAATTTTCTCCGAACGCCTTGAATATGAGAAGAAAATATAATGCATCGATTAGAACAGCGCCAAAAGTCAGCAAAATTACTACTGGCAAAATTCTTGAATGATGCTTGAACAATCCGATTCCCTCGACAAAATTTTCGATAATTTCAAAAAATTTTATCTCATATTTTTCTGGAATGAAAAAGAGAATTTTATGAAATAATTTCACTACAAATTTTTTATTTATGGCAGTCAAAACAAGGATTCCTAATCCGAAAAGGACAACAGCAAGAAGGAGTATGATGAGAATTAGAAGCGGTTTAGCGATATTAGGTTGGAGAATTGGAATCAAAATTATCACGACAAAAATCGAAAGTGAATCGAAGACCTTATCGATAAAAACTGACGGAAGCGTTTTCGATATTGCTTTTCCATTAGTTCGTTTAATAAAATAACTTTTGGCAAATTCCCCTGCGCGAATCGGAATGATATAATTCATAAAAAATCCCGCCATCCAAATTAAATACGCTTTTTTTATCGATAAATTGCAAACAGGTTTCAGAATTATTCGCCATCGAATCGAACGGATAAAGTATGAAAATAGATATAAAACAGATGCAATTAGAACATAAACGAAATTTAATTTTCTGAAATAATCTGCTACCTCTTTTACATTTATGAATTTTATCCAAACGAGCAGAAGGATAATTCCCAATAAAATTCCGATGATTATTTTCTTTTTATCTGACATTTTTGTTTATGTTTTAGTAAAAATCATATATTTATGATGTGCACAGAAGAATTTGATAAAATTAGGAGCAATTTTTTCAAACCAGTAATATTTCATCATTCTGTTGGAAAAATCGGAATCTTTATTTGTATAATAATCTAAAATGCATAATTTTTCTTCATTTTTCTCTCTTTTGAGTTTTAACAGAAAATCGAGGTGAAAAATTTTAAGAAACTCTCGCTTGTTCATTCCAATATCTGGCCATGGTGGACAGTCAATATAATTTCTCTCTACAAGTTTCCAATTCAAGTTTTTCATCTCTTTTATTATATTTTTTGGAACAATATTATCCTCTTTCAATTCTTTTTTCAATTCATTTCCAGAAATATATTTTTGGGAAATGTAGCCAAATCCAAAACGATTGGGCACACAAATCCAAATCACCTTTTTCGTCACGCGTGTTAACTCTTTCAAAAATATTTCTAAACTATTCACGAACCAAAGAGCTGAAAAATTCCAACTTATATCAAAGCAATTATCTTCAAAGTTTAATTTTTGAAAATTTTCTTGAAAATAAAAATTAGTTTTTAATCCACAATTTTTCCATACAGAACGCACCATTTCTAATCGCTGTTTGTCATTATCAATCAGAGTAGCGGAAATGCCAGATTTTGCAACTGCTATAGAATTTATTCCGGTGATTCCCGTAAAACCGAAGATTGGAACTTCTAATAGAGTTTCACACTTGTATTTTTTGATAATTTCTCGCAATTTGTTGTTCAAAATGATTCTTTCGTAACTTGAACCAAGTCCTTCATTTGGTTCTTCGGAGAAATAATTTTGCCAATTTTTCAAAATTGGAATTGCCATAATTATCTGTCTGTTTTTTTATACCATTCTAAAACATACTTGAAATTCGGAATTGTGTTGTGCGATGTGATTTTTAAATCTTTTTCTGCTTGTGAAACATCATAATACCAACTTCTGGAAATCAGTTGTATGCGTGCAAACCATAATTCATTCTTGATAATTTTTGAAAAAATAAATTCCAATACTCTAAACAGAAATGTCGGAATTTTTTTCCATTTTGGATAATTCTCACTTTTCAATTCAATATTAATGAAATTTGTTAATTTTTCTAATGAGACAGGAATTTTATCCGAAATATTGTAAGCATTTCCAGATTTGAGATTTTCATTTGCTGCATTTATAAACGCAGAAGTCAGTGTTTCAACATCAATCATATTTATTTTAATATCTTGAGACGGACGTATCATCAGACCGTTATCAACCAAATTTATCAATTTGTATGGAAATCCATAATCGCCTTTTCCATAAGTAATTGACGGACGAATGATGATAAGATTTAGCCCATTTTTGACTAATTTTTGAAGTTCGTTCTCTGCTTCGATTTTAGTAAAATGATAGTAATTATCAGGTTTTCGGTTTGTGTTTTCATTTGGTGGAAGTTCATTTGGAATTGCGCCAAAAACCCCGACGGAACTGCAGAAAATCATTTTGCAATTATGTTTCAAACATTGTTCAGCAATATATTTTGTGGCATTTACATTTGTATCGTAATAATCTTTTTTAGAAAAATTTCTTCCTCCGCGAAGTGCTGCAATATGAAAAACAATATCAAATCTGATCTCACTAAAAATCTTTTCTATAAAATTTTGTGAATTCAGCTCGCCAAATTTACAAATTACTCCTTTGCTTTCAAATTTCTCATACCTTTCGACTTTCGTTTTCTCTCTAATTATCGCAACAATCCTATCATTTTTCTCTTCCAATAATTTTCTGCAAATGTGTCCGCCAATAAAACCTGTAATACCTGTGATTAAAATATTCATAATGTTATCAAAACTGCAATAAATTTTTACGAAAAAAAGTTTTTCACTCTTTCTAAAAATGAGGTTTTATATTTTTTTTCTTGATAAATCTGTCTGAAGATATTTTCAAATGGCTCGTTATTAATAACCTTTTTGGGATTTTCATACATTAACAATTCAGCCAAATTTTCAGAATATTTTTCACTCAAATATTGATATGCAGCATCCATCAAAATGGGGCGTTTAGCCAGATTGTGAACATCCGAGGCGACAAAATGTATGCATCCCACTTCCAACATTTTATGCGTCAGTACTTGAATTTTTTCACCATAATCTCCCAACAAACAACCGCAATTTGTCTGAATAAGAATGCCGCGATTTGCAATATCAAGCAGAAAATCAAAATTATTTATAAATTGAAAATATCGCTCTGCATGCGCTAAAATTGGGATAAAATCTTCAAATTGAAATTCGAAAAGTGTCTCAAAGAAATTATTTGGAAATCTCTGCAAATCGGATTCTACCAAAATATATGAACTGCCTGCTAATGATAATTTTTCTCTTTTTACTTTTTCAATAAGATTTGGTTCAAAATATATTTCTGCACCTTTATGGATTTTTATTTGCAATTTGTTTTTGACGATTTTTGCGGATAATTCATCAAATTTTTCATCAATGGTTTTTCGATTATTGTCATAAGAACCGGAAATTATATGCGGAGTTACAATCACTTCTTTTACGCCTTGATTTATTAATTCATTAAGAATTTCAAAACTTTGCTCAAAATTTTCAGCACCATCATCTAATCCCGGCAAAATGTGCGAATGAATATCAATCATTTTTATCCTTTATGAATTGCGTCTGCAAAATTTTGGATTAGATTTTTATCGGGATTTTTTTCAAACGCGTGCCCTATCACGACAAAATCTGCTCCAGCATTTACCTTTTTTCTGGCATCATCTGGAGTTTTTATACCGCCGCCAACAATCAGCGGAATGTCCATATTTTTTTTCACAGCATCAATCATATTAACTGGGATAGACATTTTTGCTCCACTTCCTGCATCCATAAAAACAATTTTCATTCCAAGATATTGAGCGGCAAGAATGTGTGCAATTGCAATGTCATTTTTATCTCTTGGAATTGGAGTGCTGTTGCTCATATATTGAACGGAAGTTAGCGAACCAGATTCGATGATAAGATAGCCCGTTGGGATTGTTTCAACTTGCAGTTTTTTTATTAACGGAGCTGCTCTAACTTGCTCTCCAATAAGCAATTGCGGATTTCTGCTGCTTAATAAACTCATAAATAAAATTGCATCGGCGTGCGGAGAGCCCAAACTAAATATTCCCGGAAAGATGATTATAGGAATTTTTATCTGTTTTTTGATAGCAATTACAGTGGAATCGAAATCGTTTTTCAGCATAATACTTCCGCCAACGAAAATCGCATCAGCACCCGATTTTTCACAATCTTTGGCAAGCTCGGCAGATTGTTGTAAATCCTGTTTATCGGAATCTATCAAGCAGAAAAACCCAGCTTTTTTTCTGCGAATTACTTCCAACAAATAATTGTAAATTTTATTATTTTTTACCACAAATTCTCCTACTTTTTTACATCAAAAATATTGTGAAAACCAAAGCACAAGCAAGATTACAAACATATTGACTTTCATCATTTTTGAAGAAAAAGACGCTTTTTTTTTACTGAATTTCAGAAATAAATTTGATAGATTTATCGGAATAAAAAAGCCGACGAGCAGAATCAAAATTGCAAAAACCGAAATTTCATAAAACCTTTCGTATCCAAAAATTGTCAAGATTGTAAGAAAAATCCAGAATAAAAATAGTAAAACGAAGGTAACATTTTTCCCGAAAATTATCGGAATTGTTTTCGCATTATTTTTTTTATCGCCTTTAATATCTTCCAAATCCTTCACAATTTCACGAATAATCGTAAAAACAAATGCACAAAAAAATATGAAATATGAATTCGCGATATTTTCATTTGCCAATCCGCCGTAAAGGAATGCGGAAGCCGTAAAAAATGATACTAAAATATTGTCGAGAAATGTCAGTTTTTTCGCTTTATATGCGTAAATCCAAAGAAGAATTGAATTGCAAGAAGCGAGTAAAATCATCCAAAGATTTTTGAAGATGAAACTAATAATTATTCCGAAAATAAACATCAAAATTGCAAAATTTTTTGCAGATATTGGAGAAATTTTTCCGGAAGGTATTGCTCTTTTTGGTTTATTTATTTTGTCGATTTCAATATCAAAAAAATCGTTGATTACATATCCGGCAGCTGCTATAAATGATGCAGAAAGTGCGGCTAAAACAGGGAAAATCAAATTTGAAAAATCAAAATTTGTCTTCCAATAAGCTCCGAAAAGAACAGATATTGCGACAAAAAAAATATTAAAAGGTCTGGTAATTTTGAAGTACGAAATCAAACTCACTACGGCACTCTATCCTGAATCGTATCCAGAAAATTTAGTAACATGCTATTATTCGGAATATATTTTATGATATTTCTCGCATCGTGAATGAGTTTTAGTGCTTGCTTTTTCGACTCTTCAATTCCGAGCAAAACGGGATATGTAACCCGATTATTTTTGCTATCTTCGCCAGTTTCCTTTTCCAATAAATCATCTGCACCAATTTCGTCAAGAATATCGTCAATTACTTGATATGCCAAGCCGACATTTAGTGCGAAATCGCTCAAAGCGCTGGTAGTTTGCTCATTTGCGTTTGCAACAACACATGCCATTTCTTCAGCGGCTCGGAGAAGTGCGCCTGTTTTTTTTAGATGAATATCTCGCAAAACATGCAATTTTACTCTTCTTTTCGTAGAAAGCAATTCCACAACTTGTCCGCCAATCATCCCGCGAGTTGACGCTGATTGAAGAAGAATCTCGAGACAATCCAGCGAATGTTTTCTTTTTTTCATTTTCAAAATAGTTTCAAATGACTTGGTTATCAACGCATCGCCAGCTAAAATTGCAATCGCATTTCCAAATTTTTTGTGACAACTTGGCTTTCCTCTTCTCACATTTGCATCGTCCATAAATGGCAAATCGTCGTGAATCAACGATGCTGTATGAATCATCTCGATGGCGCAGGCAAGTGGCATTATTTTTTGAATTCGGCGCGTGTCTCGACGCTTGATGAGCATTTCATAAGTTGCAATTAGAAGTAATGGGCGAAGTCGTTTTCCGCCAGCAAAAATCGAATATCTCATCGCTTCGTGAATTTTTTGTGGATATTTGCTTTTTGGCGATAAGTATTTATTGAGCGCTTTTTCAATTAACTTTTTTCTGCTATCAAAATATCTTTCTAAAATCAATTGTCCTCCAAATTTTTATGCTTATTTTTAAATTTAAAGTAAAAAGAAAATTTTGAAAAATTCTGTCAATGTTTTCTAAAAAAAATGCAGACGAAAAGCAAAATAAATTATTGACAAGATTTTCTAAACCGAAATAAAGAAGGATAAACTTTTCTGCAGAATCGGAATTTTTCTATGAAATTAAATCGTAGTATTGTCGGCTGGGTCAGTTATGACTTCGCAAATTCCTCCTTCACAACTGTAATAATTACGGCTGTCTACAGTGTTTACTTCAAAGATGTTGTGGTTGGAAATGGCGATCGTGGCGATTTATATTGGGCAATTGCAATCAGCATTTCGATGCTCGTCGTTGCACTTTCAGCACCAATGCTTGGAGCAATTTCAGATTATTCGCAAACAAAAAAAAGATTTCTTATTTTATTCTGCTACACATCTGTGATTTTTACAGCACTTCTCTTTTTTGTGCGACAGGGAACAATTTTTTGGGGAATGCTTCTTTTCATTATTGCAAATATCGGATTTGAAGGTGGGAATGTTTTCTACAACGCATTTTTGCCAGAAATTACGGAGAAAAAAAATATCGGCAAAGTTTCTGGCTTAGGTTGGGGAATCGGTTATTTGGGCGGTTTGTCCGCTTTGGGATTATCGCTACTTTTGGTCGGAAAAAATATCGTATTAATTTTTCCAATGATTGCAATTTTCTTCGGTCTATTTGCGATTCCAATGTTTATTTTAGTTCCGGAAAAAAGAGATTTGGATAGAAGAAAAATCAACTATCTTAAAGCTGGATATCAGAGATTATTACAAACTTTTAAACACATAAATAAATTCAAAGAATTGGGCAAATTTTTGGTCTCATTTTTTATCTATAATGATGGAATAAAAACCGTAATTGTTTTCGCAGCAATTTACGGCAGAGAGCGATTTGGAATGAATTTTAACCAACTGATAATCTATATTATTTTTGCAAATATCACTTCATTTTGGGGAGCTATTTCATTCGGACATATTGTTGATAAAATTGGTGCAAAAAAGACAATATCCATCACTCTGATTATTTGGATTGCAGTTGTGATTTGGGCGTTTTTCTGTCCAAATATTTTGCAATTTTATGGAGTAGGACTTCTCGCTGGCGTTGCAATCGGTTCTTGCCAAGCAGCAAGTAGAAGTATGGTTTCTCTGTTAAGTCCAAAAGATAAGCAGGCAGAATTTTTTGGATTTTATGCGATGAGCGGAAAAGCCGCAGCAATTCTCGGACCAATTGTTTATGCACTTCTTGTTCTTCTTTTTCAGAGTCACAGATTCGCAATTTTGAGTATTGCATTTTTCTTCATTTTTGGATTTGTGATTCTTCAAACGGTTGATGAAAAATCTGGAATCGATGCAACAAAATCTCACTTGGAATAAAAAAAATTGACAATTCAAAATCATCTTTCAAGAGATAACAAAAAGAGGTAAATATTATGCTGAGAAATATTTTAATTTCGAAAATTCATCGGGCAACTGTTACAAAATGTGATTTAAATTATGTCGGAAGTATTACGATTGACAAAGAAATTTTGGAAAAAGCAGACATTCTCGAAAATGAAAAGGTAGAGGTCTTTAATATAAATAATGGAAACAGATTTCAGACATATGTTTTTGTCGGGAAACCTGGAGGCGGGGAAAATATTATAAATGGTGTTGCTGCCAAATTGGGTCATTAAGGGGATAAAAACATAATTCTTAACTATGCTTTTATGGATGAAAAGGGTGCAAAAAAAATATACTTACAATTTTAAATCGTCGGTGT
>JACNJR010000097.1 GCA_014382495.1 Candidatus Cloacimonadota bacterium
ACAGCAGAATTAATGTATCCAATTATTGAAAATTTAGTAAAAAAATTACAAATAAATCAAAATATCAGAATCAATATTCTTGCCATTGAAAACCGATATTTTGGTGAAACCATTACGGTTACCGGATTATTATCGGGTTCTGATGTAATCAAAAATATCAATGCAAATGTTTGTGGGGATTTAATTCTTCTGCCCAAAAATATGTTTAATGAAGATGGATTCACGATTGATGACAAAACAATATCAGATTTGAAAGGTGAAACTGGAAAAAAGTTTTTGATTCTGTAATTTTAATTTATCTTGCACCGAAAATTTTAGTCCCAATTCGAACGAGATTTGCGCCCTCTTCAATCGCAATTTTATATGTGTTGCTCATTCCCATCGATAGAAATTTCATCTCGACATTCGGAATATTTTTGGCTGAAATTTTATCAAATATCTTTTTAGTTTCAATAAAATAAGATCTTGCTTTTTCGGGATCGCCGGCGAATGGTCCCATTGTCATCAGGCCAAAAATTTTGATATTTTGAAAAAGAGAAATTTCTCTGATAAATTCTTCGGCATTTTCAGGAAAAATTCCAAACTTTTGTGATTCCCTTCCGCTGTTTATTTCGATGAGAATTGGCATAATTTTTTCATTTCTTTTTGAAATTTTATCAATAATTTTTGCCAATTTTATAGAATCAACAGTTTCAATCATATCGAAAACAGGAACGACATATTTGACTTTATTGCTTTGAAGATGTCCGATGAAATGCCATTTTGTTTTATTTCCTATTTTTTCAATTTTTTTCAGAGATTCCTGAACATAATTTTCACCAACAATTTTTATTCCAAATTCAATTGCAGATAATACATCGTTAGCAGTTTTTGATTTAGCAGCGGCAATTATTTCTACATCATCAGGAATTTGTGCAAGTATTTTTTTTACATTATTTTCAATTTGATTCATAAAAACCTCTCACCAAATTTCATTATTTTCCCAATTTTAATAATGAACATAAACCGACAATTCCGAAAACAATATTCGAGAACCACGCTGCGAAAAATGGAGAAATTATTTCATTATAGCCCAAACTTTGTCCAAGTCGCGTTGAGGAAATATAAAGGAAACAAATCGCGATGCCGATAACAAATCCAATTCCACGCGATTTTCCACGAATAGATAGAGTAGAAAGCGGAATGCAAAAAAGCAAAATTATGAGATTTATAAATGGAAATGCGATTTTGAGATTTATTTCAACTAATTCCTTTTGATGTTTTTCGCCAATTCTTTGCAGACGAGAAATATATTTTTTGAGTTCGAAAAAGTTCATCTCCATCGGATCCTTCGTGCTTTTTACAAGATCAACAGGTTGGATATTTATTGAAGGAATTATTTTGTTTTTAAATTGCTCAAAATTTGTCAGTTTTCCATTAGAAAATTCTCTGATATAACATTTGTGAAATACCAAATCTTTCGGCAAATTATCATCAGCATTATCTTTCCAAATAGCATATTCAGAATTGATTTTGCGAATTATCTTACTTTTTTCATTAAATTCCGAAATGTCGATATTTTTAATTTTATTCCGATATCCATCCAAAAATCTGATGTAATAGAGTCGTCCTTCATCATCTTTATAATGAATATCTGAGCGCATTCTGATGTCACTTTTTGGATGTTTGTAGATTTTCACATCTTTGATATTTTCGCGAGTCGTCTCGGCTTTGGGAAGCACAAATTCTCCTAACAATAAAATTGCGATACTGAGCAAAAATCCGAATGCAAAAAGCGGCAAACTCATTCTTAAAATACTTATTCCAGAGCCGCGAATTGCTGTAATTTCATTATGTTTGGCAAGATATTGCATCAGAAAAAGTCCAGCAAGAATCACGGCGATTGGCGAACACAAAATAATTATATAAGGTATTCTCAAAACGAAATAAAAGAAGACATCGAGAATTTTTGCGTTCTTCCCCAAAAATTTATCGAATTTCTCAAAAAATTCAACAACTATAAAAATTGAAAGAAATATCGAGAAAATAATGAAGTATAATTTCCCAAAATTTTTAAAGAGATATTTATCCAGAATTTTCATCATTTCCGATTTTTTCTACTAAAAATTTTTTTGATTTTTTCGATATGAATGATTTTTCTTTCTCGAACTGAAAATATCACCAAATAAATTCCGATTAATGAAAAGATAATGTTCGAAATCCACATCGCAAGAAATGGTGACATAATCAACCGGTCTGCCAATTCTTCGCCAGCATAAAGTGTAATATAATATACGAGAAAAACGAATGAGCTCACCGCAAGCCCGCTTCCCAATGTGTTTGTTCGCGTCATCATCCCGATTGGTGCGCCAATCAAAATAAAGACAAGGCAAGCAAAAGCAATCGAATATTTTTTTTGAATTTCAACTTGATATCTGCTAATTTTCGAATCGAGCGATTTTATTCTATGTTTTGTGTTTTGGATTTTTTGTTTCACTCTCATAATTTCTGATTTTGATTTTTTCTGAATTGAAACATCGTTTTCTATTTCATCAAGTTTAGATTGATATTTATTGAGATTTTCGATTTTGGAAGAACGAGTTTTATTTAATTCCTCAACCTTCTTCTTCATTGCAGCTGAACTCATCTCGCGGTCGCCACGACGCGTATATCTTGAAGAATTTACTTTAATTCCCAAATCGGGGATAACGATTTTATATTTCAAAAAAGATATCGAATTGTAATTAATCGGATTGTTCTTATCAATCTCGTGAATTTCGCCATCAAACAGAATTGCAGTGAGGGAATTCCCGCCATTTGAGAGAGAAATTTCTCCAGTTTTTGCTGTAATAGTCCGAGGAAAATTATTCGATTCCTTATCGTAAATAACGATTTGATTGAAGAGATTTTTCTCCTCATCTTTGCTGTGATAATAAAAATTAAAATTTTTTAATTTTGTAAAAAGTCCAGGTTTCAGTTCAGAAGTCGGCTTGCGAGCATGAATTTTTACGATAAGATTTTTCAGAGCAAAATTACTATCTGGCATAATATGATTATTGAAATAAATCATAAAAAAAGTGAGCAAAATTGCTGTGATTACAATCGGCGACAACATTCGATAGATATTGATTCCATTCGCCTTAAATGCTGTAATTTCGTTATCAGAAGATAATCTCCCGAAAGCCATAATCGTTCCGACCAAAACCGCCATTGGAATTGACATTGCCAGCATAAATGGTAATGAAAGTCCGAAAAGTTTGAAAGTTGTAAAAGGAAGTAATTGTTTCGTGATGACTAAATCCAACAAATCCAAAATTCTGTCCAAAAGCATAACAAATGTTACTATTGCAATCGAACCGAAAAATGGCGGCAAATGTTCCTTCAAGATATATTTGGATAAGATTTTCATTTTAGCATTTTCAGTAAATCTTCTTCAGAAATAATTTTTATCGTTTTGATTTTTTCTGCTTTTTCAAGTTTTGAGCCAGGATTTTCACCAAGAATTAGATAATTTATTTTTTTACTAAT